>JAEYOL010000295.1 GCA_023411775.1 Bacteroidota bacterium
TCTGCGCTCGAACAGCGCCGGCTCCCTTACGCTGCGCTTTAAGACGGCTTACTCCGTAATTTTCTTAACGCCATTTTTCTGAGGCCAGGTTTTC
This sequence comes from Bacteroidota bacterium, assembly GCA_023411775.1. Classification (GTDB taxonomy): domain Bacteria; phylum Bacteroidota; class Bacteroidia; order Chitinophagales; family Chitinophagaceae; genus Terrimonas_B. The sequence continues at coordinate 95 of JAEYOL010000295.1, forward strand.
CCCGGACAACAATAAATAGGAAACCTAATTCCCTGATCCCTAATTCCCGATTCCCCATGCCGAAACGTTATCTTTGCCCCGCTTAAGAGTAAACGCATGAAATCAAATTTCAATCCTGATAAACAACATACTTTAAAAACCGCGGTCACCATCACAGGAACCGGCTTACATACGGGTATCCTGGCTGACCTTACCCTTAAACCCGCCAGCCCGGGTTTTGGCCTTCAATTCAAAAGGATCGACCTACCCGAACAACCTATAATTAAAGCTGACTGCGACCTGGTAACGGATACCAGCAGGGGAACTACCCTGGAGGCGAATGGCGCAAAAGTGAGCACCGTGGAGCATGTACTGGCCGCCCTTGTCGGTATGGGCGTTGACAATTGCCTGATCGAGATCAATGGCCCTGAAATGCCCATTATGGACGGAAGTTCCAGCCCTTTTGTGGAACTAATTGAAGAAGCTGGGATTGCTGAACAGGACGCTGCCAAGGTATGGTACAGTATTGATGAAAATATCTACCACCACGATGAAGAAAAAAGGGTGGAAATGGTGGTGATGCCCTCGATGGAATACCAGATCACTACCCTGATCGACTTCAACTCGCCCGTACTGGGCACGCAACATGCCGAGTTGAAGAAAATGGAAAATTTTAAAGAAAAGATCGCCCCCTGCCGTACTTTTTGCTTCTTACATGAGCTGGAAATGTTGCTGGATCATAACCTGATCAAAGGCGGGGATGTTAACAATGCGATTGTGATCGTTGACAAACCGGTGGATGATGTAGAGATGGAGCGGTTGAAGAAAATATTCAAAAAAGATAAGATCGAGGTTAAGAGTGAAGGATACCTCAATAACCTGGAACTGCGTTTCCCTAATGAGCCTGCCCGTCACAAACTATTGGATGTGGTAGGCGACCTGGCGCTGATCGGTTATCCCATCAAAGGTCGTGTTATTGCCAACAGACCCGGACACAGCTCCAATGTGGAATTTGCAAAAAAGATCAAGCAGTATATCAAGAAGAATAAGCATATCAAGGGTGTTCCTACCTATGATCCCACGCTGCCTCCCATTTACGATCTCGGTTATATCGAAAAAAAACTACCACACCGCTTCCCATTCCTGCTGGTCGATAAGATCATTGAATTGAGCGATTCCCAGATCGTGGGTGTAAAAAACGTAACCTTTAATGAGTGGTTTTTTGTCGGGCATTTTCCTGGTAACCCGGTAATGCCAGGCGTACTCCAGATCGAGGCACTGGCCCAGTGCGGCGGCATCCTGGCGATCAACCTGAGCGGAGAAGGCCAATACGATACTTATTTCCTCAAAATTGATAATTGTAAATTCAAACAGATGGTAAAACCTGGTGATACCATGCTGCTGAAAATGGAACTCGCCGCCCCTATTCGCCGCGGCATTTGCGAAATGAAAGGCACCGTATATGTCGGCAATAAAGTATGCACCGAAGCGGACCTGGTTGCACAGATCGTAAAAAGATAACCGCGAATTGCGGTCACATGATGACCTCGAAACCGGGATCCTGTTGACTATTCCCGAACTCTCTGATAGCGCCAATTTGTCCCCGGGTTTCGACCTCAAAAAAGGGTGGTAATTTGTTAAAAAAACACCCCATTCTTTAAGGGAAAAAACCCGGTTCTACGCCTTATTTTTCGTACATTTGTCAGTATTTCAATTTATCCATAAAAAGAAAGGAATCAACCTTATATGAGTGCAGAAATAGCAGAATCGATCCCACTGGCCACAGGGGGATATAGTGCCGATAGTATCCAGGTGCTGGAAGGTTTGGAAGCAGTGCGAAAAAGGCCTGCGATGTATATCGGTGATATCGGTGTGAAAGGTCTTCACCATCTCGTTTATGAAGTAGTTGATAACTCAATCGACGAAGCACTCGCGGGATATTGTAAAAATATCTCGGTCACTATTCACGAGGACAATTCGGTTTCTGTGCAGGATGATGGAAGAGGTATACCCACCGCCATGCACAGCAAAGAAAAACGTTCTGCTCTCGAAGTGGTCATGACCGTATTGCACGCGGGTGGTAAATTCGATAAAGGTTCTTATAAAGTTTCGGGTGGTTTGCATGGCGTGGGTGTGAGTTGCGTAAATGCGTTGAGCTCAAAAATGCATGTGACCGTTCATCGCGAAGGAAAAATATTCGAGCAGGAATATCATATTGGCGTTCCCCAATATCCTGTTCGTGAAGCCGGCGTAATTGAAACAACGGGTACCCGTGTTCATTTCTGGCCCGATGCCAGCATCTTTATTACCACCATTTACAACAAGGAGATACTGGAAGGACGCTTACGCGAACTGGCATTCCTGAATCGTGGCGTTCGCATCAGTCTTACCGATCTGCGCGAAAAAGAAGAAGATGGTTCTCACTACAGCAAAGAATTCTTCAGCGAAGGCGGTATCGTTGAGTTTGTTGAAATGCTCGATACCAATGCAGGACGTGCAGCACTGATCCCGAAAGTTCTGTTTGTTGAAGGTCTTGATGAAAATACCAATGTTGCAGTTGAGGTAGCCCTGAGCTATAACAACAGTTACAGCGAACATATTTACTCCTATGTAAATAATATCAACACTATTGAAGGTGGTACACACGTATCAGGATTCAGAAGAGCCCTGACCCGTGTATTTAAAAGTTATGGCGATAAGAACAACCTGTTTGAAAAAGCGAAAGTGGAAATTGAAGGTGATGATTTCCGTGAGGGTCTTAGCGCTATTATTTCGGTAAAAGTACCCGAGCCGCAGTTTGAAGGTCAGACAAAAACCAAACTTGGTAATAATGAAGTGATGGGTGTTGTGGATACAACCGTATCCCGGTCACTGGAGATCTATCTCGAAGAAAATCCCAGGGATGCCCGTAACATTATCAATAAAGTTATTCTGGCTGCACAGGCCAGGGCGGCTGCGCGGAAAGCGCGTGAGCTGGTACAGCGTAAATCTGTATTGACCGGTGGTGGACTACCCGGTAAACTGGCCGATTGTTCAGACCGTGACCCAGAACGTTGTGAGCTTTACCTGGTTGAGGGTGATTCTGCGGGTGGCACAGCCAAACAGGGCCGCGACCGGAGTTACCAGGCTATCCTTCCTTTACGTGGTAAGATCCTCAACGTAGAAAAAGCCATGGAGCATAAGATCTACGAGAATGAAGAGATCCGCAATATGTACACCGCGCTTGGAGTTACTGTGGGTACGCCGGAAGATCCTAAAGAGCTTAATCTTTCAAAACTTCGCTATCATAAGCTGATCATCATGACCGATGCCGACGTGGATGGATCGCATATTGCTACGCTGATCCTGACGTTCGTATTCCGGTATATGAAAGCCCTGGTGGAACAAGGCTATGTCTATATCGCACAGCCGCCGCTCTACCTGGTAAAAAGAGGAAAAGAACAGGCCTACGCCTATAACGAAGAACAACGAAAAGCGCTGGTTGAAAAACTGGGCGGCGGCAGGGAAGATGCCGTCACGATTCAGCGGTACAAAGGCTTGGGTGAAATGAACGCTGAACAACTTTGGGAAACAACCATGAACCCTGAGACCCGCACCCTGAAAAAAGTGACCATAGAAAGTGCTGCAGAAGCCGATCGGATCTTCAGTATGCTGATGGGTGATGAGGTTGCTCCACGGCGCGATTTCATTGAAACTCACGCCAAATACGCCAAATTGGACGTGTAAGGGTGAAGATTAGGTGGAAAACTACCCCTTCCTAACTTAACAGACTCATTATAAGCAAATTAGCCCCGAAAATTCGGGGCTTTTTACGTTCTTTTAGGATTTTTTACCGCTCTAAAAGGCTCAAAAGGCTTAATTTCAAGTATTACTAATTCAAAAAACAATACCATGTCTGAAGTAACACTTACAGCTTATAATGTAAAAACCAAGGAGAAAGGGGTACCCATTCAGGATGCTGTTATTACCAAAACAGCAAAAGGCGCTTATATGGCCCAGGGTAATGACGGGAAAGGCAACAAACTGACAACCCTTCTTGGCGCTGAAAAAGCGCTTGCAGCTATAGAAGCCGGTATCGCCAAAAAAGGATGGGAAGACTAGTTATACCTGTAACTTATTAAAAAAAAGTCCGGCCGTTTAATAAAGCGGCCGGACTTATTATTCAGATCAGTTTGATAACGGTTAATCCGTCAGACCCAGGTGTTGCTGCACCTGCTTATAATCATTCCAGTCGACGGTCTTCCCTCCTGCCGCGGGACGACCGGCCGTACCTCCTGGTATGAGAATATAGCGGTATTGAAAATATTTCACCCCCGCATTTTCAAATGTACCCATATTGAAATTGGACGACAGTAAGATCGTTCCTACAAAATAATCAGGATTGATGATGACCGCCGGTTGGAAGTAAATCGGATCAAAGAATGGAAGCGGAACTACATCGGGATTGTCGACAGAGCCCAGGTTTAAATATACTTTTATTTCGCCTTTAGACAAAATGGAATCAACAAGCTTTGGCGCTTCAATTTCCGCCGCCAGGCCTAGTGTGTCACCGTTTGAATTGATGTTCCAGCCATAAGCCACGTCCAGCCATTCTGAATAAATCACATTGGCTGTACCCGGAGCACCAGCGGGACCGGGAGCGCCAGGAACACCAGGTGCGCCTGGGGTACCGGGAGGACCCTGTGGACCTGCAGGACCTATTGGACCTGTGTCGCCATCCTTTCCGCAGGAAGTCAGTATAACCGTTAAGGACAGAAAAAAAACAAAAGGTATCGATGCGAATTTTAATCTCATAGCGTTAATTTTTGTATTGATTAAGTTAGATGTTAACCGGAATTAAAAAGTAAATAAACCAGATGTTTATCTATCAATCAATTTATGCAAACTTTTGAAATATTCAATTCAGTTCATAAAATAATACAGCGATAAACTACACCTGCCTGGAACCGGATTAGAATTCCCACGTGATCCAGGATTTGCCATCATTTGCACTTACCATATCATAAGTCGTCGCACTTGTTTGTACAAAATAATAGCCGCTTGGATGATATAACAATGTCCTGCTTTGCCCTGCAGGGCCAGTTGCCGGGTATGAACCGTAATTGCCTAATTGCAGGAATATCGCCCGCCCGTCTGGTGTAAAATTGGGAACGGGTGCGGTTCCATATAGCAATTCAAGGCTGGTACCCGCTGCATTGATAAACACCGGGGCAAACAACCCATTGCCGGGATCATATTCCGGCCAGTAAATCAGGTAAAAGTACCTGGGCAGGGTTTGAATGCCAAAAGCATCATCCACGCCATTTACATGAAAGCCTTTCTGGGAGAACCAATAAGTATTATTGTTGTTAACAGCATAATCGTGCCATCTCCTCGGTGCGCCAATATCAACTTTAAGTGGTACCACAACGCCCGTAATGGTTGCTGCCACACCATTGATCGTAAGACCGACCGTCTGGGTGCCAGCATCCCAGGTTATATTTTCAAATCCCGTGATGGTCTGCGATCCAACGGTAAGAGGCGTTGTAAAAATGACACCTCCTGCTACATTGTAATACCCCGTACCAAAGGATTGAAGATTGCCACCACCATCGAGCCAGCTAAAAACAAACTGCCGGTTTATGGGATCGATGTTTACATCAAACAATTGTGATCCAACAGTAAGACGTTTGAAATAGGTCAGAATATTATTAATGTTTAACCCGGCAACCAGTTGCCCGTTGACATAAGCATTCTCTTCCGCGGCTGTCGCTCTTATCAGGGTCAGCCGGCTGCCATTTACGCGTCCAACAAGGCGGATAGTATCTGCCGAAGCAGAATCAAAATAAAACTCGAAATCAGACAGGAGACCCGCACCAAAGCTTCCCCCGTTTACTGTAGCATCAGGATCGGACAGTACATGCAGGTAAGAATAGGTATCGAACAAAAGGCTGGGCTGTTGTAAAGCCTTTAAACGGTAACTACTTTCTTTCAGGGTAACCGCTGATTCCAGGTCAAAATCCGAAAGCATTGTGACTCGGCTGGCATCACTGAATTTGAAGAAAAAACCAAATGTAGAACCGTTGCCGTTATTGGTTCTCAACAAGCCTTTCCAGCCGTTGGACGCGCCTGAAAGCTGGGACTGGTAAGCATCCAGTTGTTCTTTCAACCGTTCATCCGGCGTCTTTTCAAAAACAGACTTATCATCTTTTTTACATGATGACAATACCGCTGCAATGACAAAAACAAATATGATAAAATTTTTCATTTCTGATGTTTTAATAGGTCCTCGCCGTTAATAAAGCAGACTGTTGATAGCGTAGCGGCTCCTCAACTGTAAATTATAAAACTCAATATTCCATGCCTGTTTAAAATAACTCACTACGGCAGCTTCTTTTTGCCGGAGTCTTGCCCGGGCTTCGGCGGCTGTGGTTCCATTGGCAGTGGTACCTGAATAATTAATACTATTCACCCTGTTATCGAACCACTCGCGTCCATACACCAGCATATGAGACACCATCTCTGCCC
>JAEYOL010000298.1 GCA_023411775.1 Bacteroidota bacterium
TCCTCGACACCGAAGGCAACCTGGTATTATGCCAGCATGGCAACCGGCAAATGGCACGAATGGATGCACCACTGGATAAACCTGAACCAAAGTTTATCACCCTCGCAGACAGATACAAGGATCAACGGTTCAGCAGCCCCAATGACGCGGTGTACAACAAGGCAGGTGAATTATTTTTTACCGATCCTCCTTATGGACTTCCATCACAGGGTGACGATGACCCTACCAAGGAAATAAAATGGAACGGAGTATATAAAGTAAAGAAAAATGGTGATGTCATTCTATTGGTTGACAGTATCACGCGTCCCAATGGCATCGCGTTTATGCCTGGTGAAAATAAACTGATCGTTGCCTGCTCCGATCCCGCAACTCCTAACTGGTATATCTATGATGTAGACGGAGACTCGTTAACAAACGGCAAAATATTCTATAGCACCACCAACGAACGCGAAGGCCTGAAAGGATTGCCTGACGGCTTCAAGGTCGATCGTAATGGAAACGTATTTGCAAGCGGACCCGGCGGTATTTGGATATTTAATCGCGATGCAAAACCCATTGGCAAAATAAAGCTCGACGAAGCGGCTTCCAATGTTGCATTGTCTGACGATGAAAAAACATTGTACATCACAAATGATATGCGGGTACTACGGGTAGTCCTGAGAAAATAACATGATGAAAATATATAAACACAACGCTGGGATTATTCTCGGGCACGACCAACAACATTATTTATTGCCTTTCGATAATTGGGAACAACTCGTCAATGATGATGAGCTATTGACAAAACTTAGTCATTACCTCCGGTCAGGAGAGGCCACACCGCTTGATAGTTTTGACGAGACAGGAATCCTGGCACCCATAGGTGACCACCAGGAACTCTGGGCTTGTGGGGTTACATATTTACGAAGTAAGATCGGACGGCAGGAAGAATCAAAGACGGCGGGTGGCGCAGATTTTTATGCAAGGGTGTATGATGCGGAAAGGCCGGAGGTGTTCTTCAAATCGACACCCCATCGCATTGTTGGCCATCATGGTAAAGTAAATATCCGCAAAGACTCGACCTGGGATGTACCTGAGCCCGAGCTAACCCTTGTTGTTACATCATCAGGAAAAATCATCGGCTATACAATTGGAAATGATATGAGCAGCCGGAGTATTGAAGGTGAAAATCCTTTGTACCTGCCGCAGGCCAAAACCTATGACGGATCTGCCGCACTGGGGCCCTGCATTTATTTGACAAATGAACCACTCGATCCGGCCACCAACATTAATCTACAGATACAACGCGATGGCAATACAGTTTTCGATGAATCTATTGCAATAAGCCAGATGAAGCGCAGCGTGAAGGAACTGGTGTCGTTTGTTTACCGCGAATGTTCCTTTCCCTCTGGTTGCCTGGTGATGACGGGAACTGGTATTGTACCGGGCCATGACTTTACGCTTAGGAGTGGTGATATGATCCGGATCAGCATTGACCATATCGGTACATTGATAAATACAGTACGATAATAAATAAATGACATTTCCCATCATAATTTTCGCGATTGCCCTGCAGGTCTTTTTAACCGTAAGAAAGGTTAGCCCTTTTTTATCGCTGTTGATTGTTGCCATCATTGCCGGCGCCCTGCTGGGTATGCAGCCTGCTGAAATACTAAAATCTGTTGAAAATGGTGTTGGTAGTACCCTTGGTGGCCTGGCGCTGATCATTTGCCTGGGTGCCATACTGGGTAAAATACTGGAAGAAGGTGGCGCCGCTGAAAAAATATCCTCAACACTGATTAACAAGTTCGGAAAAAGTAATATACAGTGGGCAGTGATGCTAACCGGGTTCCTGGTGGGCATTCCTTTATACTACAATGCAGGTTTTGTAATCCTCGTGCCACTGGTTTTTTCCATCGCCCGCAAAACAGGATTACCCCTATTGTATATTGCTATTCCCATGGCAGCGGCATTATCTACCACCCATTGCTTTTTGCCACCACATCCGGGGCCTGTTGTTCTGGTCAATGCGTTTAAAGCTGACATGGGAAAAACGCTGATCTACGGACTGATGATAGCCATACCGGTGGTCATACTCGCCGGACCTGTGTTGGGGCGTTTCCTGAAAGGGGTTAAAGCCAGCAATGGACTTTATGCTGTAAAAGAAAACAGCATCGAAAAAAAATTACCTGCCGCATTACCAAGCTTCTTTATTGCCTTACTCCCCGTGTTGCTCATTGCCATGGCCGTAGTAGCAAATAATTTTTTGGACGAAGGAACCGCGCTCAGGAAAATTTTACTCTTTCTCGGTGATCCTACCATCGCGCTGCTTATCGCCGTCTTACTCGCCTCCTGGCAATTCGGTCTGAGATCGGGGCATTCGATGGAAACAACGATGAAATGGCTCGGTGATGCCATTGCGGGTATCGCGCTGATCCTGCTGATCATCACAGCGGGTGGCGTTTTCAAACAGGTGCTGACAGATAGCGGTACAGGTGATTATATTGCCTCCTTCAGTAGCCAGTGGCAAATGCCGCCATTATTGTTTGCCTGGATCGTGACGGCTTTGCTGCGCGTCACCATCGGATCAGCCACTGTAGCGGGCATCACTGCGGCGGGTGTGGTATCACCATTGGTAGAAGCGGGTACCGTATCGCCTGAACTGATGGTATTGGCCGTGGGCACCGGCAGTGTTTTTGGATCTCATGTCAACGATACCGGCTTCTGGATGTTTAAGGAGTTTTTTAATTTATCATTACGCCAGACATTTTTATCATGGACTGTTATGGAGACGATCATCTCCATATTGGGACTGGGAGGAGTACTGATCCTTGATCTTTTTATATAGCTAAAAATACCGCTCATGAAACAGTTATTAAGTTTTGTATGCTGCTTTGGCCTATCCTGTTTGCTGTCGGTTGGATGCTTTGGCCAAGCCAAAACAACTACGGGTGCCGATGATAGTAAGGGGCTGAAGGATTACTATAAAGATCATTTTAATATCGGAGTAGCCGTATCACCACGGGCTTTAAAAACTGATGAGACAAACCTTATTTTGTCGCAATTCAACAGTCTGACCGCTGAGAATGCCATGAAAATGGGCCCTATCCATCCGAAAGAAAACGAATACAACTGGGCTGGTGGAGATGCTATTGCAGCATTTGCAAAAGAAAATAATATGAAGTTCCGGGGGCATACGCTGTGCTGGCACCAGCAAGCGCCAGGATGGATGTTTATTGATGCCGATAGCAACCAGGTTACTAAGGAGGTGTTATTGGGAAGGTTAAAAGACCACATAACAACAGTAGTCAGCCGTTATAAAGGCAGCATTTATGCCTGGGATGTGGTAAACGAGGCCATCAGTGATAAAAAAGATGAATACCTGCGACCTTCCCTATGGTACCAGATCTGCGGCGACGAATATATCGCCAAAGCTTTTGAATGGGCACATGCCGCCGACCCTGATGCCTTATTATTTTATAATGATTACAATGAGATCAGCGCCGAGAAGAGACAAAAGATCATCAGGCTTATCAAAGAGCTGAAGGGAAAAGGGGTCCCTATTCACGGTGTTGGATTGCAGGGGCATTGGGCTACGAATGAACCATCACGCGAACAACTGGAACAAACCTTAAAAGACTTTTCGGAGCTGGGTCTTGAAATACATATAACCGAGCTGGATATTTCAGTGTACCCCAAGGAACATAGCGCGAGGCAAAAAACAGCGGCTGATGCAGACACAGCTTTTACGACTCAAAAAGAAAAACTACAGATAGATTCCTATAAAATGATATTTGATCTCTTCAGGAAGTATAAAGACCATATCAGCTCAGTTACCTTCTGGAATATTTCCGACAGGCATAGCTGGCTTGATAATTTCCCGGTAAGAGGAAGAAAAGACTATCCATTACTTTTTGATAAGGATTTGAAACCCAAGAAAGTTTATTGGGAAGTGGTCAGGTTTTAGTAACGAGGGGTATGATATTTAAAAGTCTTACCTTGCCGCTGCGGAGCAGTTCCAGAACTGGTATTTGCTTCATGAAACCTTATCTATGCCTGTCAGGTATTCCAACTATTATTCCCGGCACGAGGAAAAAACATTCCCTGATCAAAAACAATTGATAACCTATAGTTATAACGAACAGGAGCGTTCCATTGTTGGAATCATGGAAGAAAGAGAAGGCCTGATATTCCTGTACGAGTACCGCGGAGCACTTGTGGGAGTTGAATTTTTTATTTCCTTCTCCAGGCAGTCCATTTCCTATAAATTGATCAAAGTAGATCAGGTGATGGCCTGATAGTTTTCACTTGCCTTATTAAACATAAACGCGGGAATAGTACCCGGGTTGCCCATTATTCCAGGGCTATCTTGAAAACACGCATTAAATCATTATTGACAGCAACAAGAATTATTTTTTCCTGGTTGGGAAGCGTGATCAGCTCCATGTCTTTCACATCACCGTTTATGATGAAACCGCTTTTAACGGGGGATACCGGGGTAAAAGATTTTGTATTGCTACCGCGGAGAAAACAACCATAGGATGCATCATATCTTCCGGATATCACTTCCGCCTGGTATTCGTTACCTGCCAACAGCAGATCCTTAAATCCATCATTGTCTAAATCATCGCACACAATGGCATTTACAGGCGCAAACTGCGCTTCAACAGGAAGCGGGTGTTTAACGAACTTGCCGTTGCCGATATTTTCGAAATAGCATGATCTGGTTTCCTCACAATGAAGCTGCAAAATCTTATCCTTATCATGTCCTTTGAAAATATCGTTAAATGTGGCCTTTGCATAATCCCCATGATGCAGGAATCGTTTTTTAATTCCCGGTACCTGGTCTGAAAACCTGTTCCGCGTAATAGCTGGCACGGAACGCTTCTTTCCGTCTTCGCCTTTAATATAAAAGAATATTAAAGGGTCAATACTGCCGTTTCCATCAAGATCTGTGGCATAAAGCTGCATAGGCTCTTCCGCACTTACCTGGAAATCACAATTAAGACCGAGATTGCCCGCTACCAGGTCAATATCGCCATCATTATCTATATCTGTGGCTACCAGGCTTCTCCACATACCATTTTCCTGCGCTAATCCCGTGGCCGCTGTGGCATCTATCAACCTGCCATTCTCATTCTTAAAAAACCGTACCGGCATCCACTCCCCTGCTATGATGAGATCGATTTGTCCATCCTTGTCAAAGTCGGACCAAACTGCCGAAGTAACCATTCCAGGGTTTTGTAAGCCAGGTGAAACTTTTTGGGTAACATCAGTAAAAACACCGTTGTTATTTTGTAACAAAAAGCTTCGGGGAGTCCGCGGGTATTCTTTCGAAACGCGGCCACCAATAAATAAATCCAGATCACCGTCGCCATCGTAATCGCCCGCGCTTACACAACCTGCGATAATTCTTATTTCATCGGGAATCGCGGCTAGTGCAAGACTGAAGCGGCCCTGGCCTTCATTTTTATACAACCGGGGTTTATAATAAATTGAATTTTCTTCATATTGCATATCGCCGCTGGTAACCAGCAGATCTGCATCTCCGTCATTATCCGCATCAAAGAACACACAGTCCATATCCTCCTCAAACTTGATACTATCTATAAGATCCTTTGAACTAAAGGCATGTCCTTGCTGCTGAGTAAATAATTTTCCAGAAAAATTAAACCCGCCTCCAATAAAAAAATCAGTAGCGCCATCGTTATTGATATCTCCTGTGGCAATAAATGGTCCTAACTGTGAATACTTCTGTGGCAATAGCCGCTGGGACGCATAGTCGTTAAATGGATTATCATGATGCCGGTACTCCAAACCCGCAGATGAAGTGATATCTGTAAAAATCAGTGCCTGCCGGGAATCGGTTGAAAAAGTACTGGCGCCTGCATTTTCCCATAAAAGTTCCAGTGTTGCATCAGCGGAAATATTGGCTACCGACTGTTTCCGGCCATCGGGCCAAATAATAACCAGTGAATCCGCGTGATCATTATCTCCCAAACCAAACAGCAATTGCTGGTCTACAGAAGAAAAATATCCGCGTACCGGGTTCGCTTCCTGGAATTGGATTTGGTTTTTTGTATACACGAAAACCTTTGCTCCAAATCCGTTCCTATTGAGGCTGTCGCCTTTCAGTCGAAGACTTAAAAAATGATTACTGGCAGTCTTGTTTTCCTGATTGGTATTATTAATAAAAATGAATGCCTTCTTATTGATATTGTTGACCACGAGGTCGAGGTCGCCATCATTGTCAAGGTCGGCGTATGCAGCGCCGTTAGACATCGACAGTTCATTGATTCCGGCCTGCTCCGAGAAATCTGCAAATGTTAAGTCGCCATTATTGAGATAAAAGTAGTTAGGAAGATTTACATGCTGAAGCGAGGCCAGTTTCTTCCTGATTGCTCTTTCCTGCTCCGCCCTGTCGCGGTTGCTGCTGAAGATATTACTACTAAATTCAAGGAAATCGGCATCAGTAAAATCCCTGCCTATTCCATTGGTAACATGAATATCCTTCCAGCCATCGTTATTAAAATCGGCCAGCAGGACGCTCCAGCTCCAATCAGTTGCATGAACCCCGCTTAGCTGCCCGATCTCACTGAAAAAAGGCATAGCTGAATCACCCTGTGGACGATTACCGTTGTTTAGCTGGAGCATGTTTCGCATGAATTCCGGTTCATAACCCATCGCCCGCTCGGCCTGGTACCTTTCGTAATTCATAAAAGAGAAGGATGTCTTTCTTCTATGATTGACCTCAGGCATCATATCAAGCGTCAGGATATCTGGTAAGGCATCATTATTTATATCTGCAGCATCGGTACCCATGCTGGAGTAGCTCTGGTGTTGAAGAGCATCGGCTATACAATTTGTAAAAGTGCCGTTCCTGTTGTTTAACCATAGCAGATCATTGGAAACAAAATCATTTGCAACGTAAACATCAGGCCATCCATCATTGTTAAAATCACTGATGGACACACCCAGCCCATAACCATCCTCCTTTATGCCCGCCTGTATTGACACATCCGTAAAAACGGGATGCCCCGCCTGGGAAACGTCGCCATCATTACGATAGAGTCTATCGTTAGCCGGGGAGTAACCGCTCCTGTCACGGGGATAAATTGTGTTGGTATTCTTTGTACTTAATAAGTAATTAGTAAGATACATATCCAGGTCACCATCCCTGTCATAATCAAAAAACGCTGCCTGCGATGAATACCCGGTATCAGCAAGTCCATATTTCTCTGCTTCTTCTTTAAAAGAAAGATCCCGTTGATTTATGAACAAATAGTTTTTTGCCCGGCGCATCAGGTCCTTCCCAAAAACGGAAACATAAATATCATCATACCCATCATTATTGATATCAACAATACTGACGCCTGTGCACCAGGCACTCGTACCCACACCGGCTTTCCCGGTAATATCCTCAAACTGGTGTTTGCCTTTATTAATATACAACCTTGAGCTTACCTGGTTTCCGACAAAAAAAATATCCTTCAAACCGTCGTTGTTAAAGTCGCCAATGCCAACGCCCCCGCCCATATATCCAAACTCATTAATAAAAGAATAAGTGGAATCGTTATCGTGAATATCGTTACTAAATGAAATCCCCGTGACGGATGGGGCCAGCTGTGTAAACAGCTTCTCATCCTTTACACGATTACATGAAGTGAAAATGTTGACAATGAAAACAAAAAAACAAGCGCTACTAAAAATAAATACTCTTTTCATATTGATTCCAGGTTATGACCAAACAAAGAGTCCTCCTATCGTTAGGACCCGGCCATAAATTTAAAATTAGGGCTATCGGTAGTGATAGCCCTATGATTCAACTACTGCTTATGTTGCGGCTGGAAAATGAACCATGTTTATCCGAATTGCCGCTATGCTGCCGGATATTGTGATTAGTTTATTAAAGGATTTGTAGATGTTTCATTGGCTGGAATCGGGAACATATCAACCTGGTTTGGCACCCGATCAGGAATAATCGAGGGGAAATAGCCTTTCTTCCTCCAACGAAGAATATCAATATTACTTACCTGTTCAACGCTCAATTCGACTGATCGTTCATGCATCACAGCTGCTAGCGCATCGTTCTTATTAGTAAGTGTAACAGGAGGCATATCTACGCCTGGCCTACTCCGAACTTCATTGATATATTTTGCAGCCTCGGAAGGCGTTCCTATTTCTGCTTCGCATTCGGCAAGCATCAGCAGCACATCTGCATAACGAATTAAGCGGTGGTTAATACCCCCTGGATGAAACCCGGAATTAACCCACTCGTAAACACCATATTTCCGAAAGAATCTTTTCTTTGTCACGCCGTTCCTGGTGCTTACAGCAACATTCATATCTGCGGCTGTCAGTGTATAAGGTCCCAGCGGTGACGCTGTCAGGATCTGATCACCTTCTTCGTAGATAGTAAATTTATACCTGGGATCATTGGGTTCAAATTCGTCCAGCAACCGGTTTGAGGGAACTATATTCCCCCATGTAATCCCATACTCCTGGTTACGCACTGTGCTTTGTGGATTTGTAGGACCTTCCCCATCGTAGCCCCAGTTAAAATTGTTATCACCCTTATCAACGAATATTACTTCAAAAATTGATTCAGCATTAAATTCATGCCCCGTTGTTATTAATACCCCTGCATCATCTCTTACATCTCCATCGAAATTCCATAAATAAGGAACCAGTGAGTATTTGTTATAAACCTGGAGGAGCGCGGTTTTCGCAGCTGTATAATCACCTTTTTGCATTTGTACCCTGCCCATCATGGCATTCGCGGCGCCCTTTGTAGCACGGCCATTGTCTGCGGCACTATAGCTTTCGGGTAATTTTTGTGCTGCTTCGGTCAGGTCGGATATGATCAATGCATAAATTTCATCCACAGATGATTTACCCTTGAACCCGGTAGCGGAAGTAACTGATTCGGAGTAGAGCGGAACCTCGCCCCATTGTGATACCAATTCAAAATAGGCCCATGCTCTTAAAAATTTAGCTTCACCTACTACCCTGTCTCTAAGGGCTACATTATCGGTTACATCCGGCGCTTTAGAAAGAACCAGGTTTGCCCTGTTGATCATTCTATAGCAACCTGTCCATACATCCGACATTACAGAATTAGAGGGAGCTGGTGAAGGTTCCTTGAGTAACTGTGCCCTTGGCGCCTCTAATTGATCACCACCAGAAGCACACTCACCACTTCTCATGTCATGGGTAAAAAACCACTCCCTGCCAACCAGCTGCGCCGACCTCAGGGTAGAGTAAATGGAATTGACACCATTTTGCAGCTCTACAGCGGTTTTAAAATAACTCTCAGTTGTAGGGTTATTCTCATCAAGGACATCCAGTTTTTCATTACAGCCAACAATACTGACAATGCTGAGGAGGATCGTAGCCAGTAGTTTATTTATACTTTGTTTCATAATACGCTGTTTTATAAAATTTGACTCATGATTAATTTTAAAACCCTACCTGAATTCCAAGCAGGTATGCCTTTGGCTGAGGGTAAACCGCGAAGTCAATGCCATTGGTTAATGATGAATTGGGTGTCCTGTTCCCTACTTCCGGATCATACCCGCTGTAATCAGTAAAAGTCAGAATATTCTGAGCTGATACATAAACACGGAAATTCTTCACTGCTCCACGTGTAAGCGTTTGCAGGGTTGCGGAAGGAATGTTATAACCTAACATTATATTTTTCAAACGCAGGTAAGAACCATCTTCCAGGAAACGTGTGGAAGGACGTGCGTTTTGATTGGGATCAGCACCAATAGCGCGGGGAATATTGGTATTGGTATTGGTGGGTGTCCACGCATTTAATACCTGTGTGCCGGCATTAAAGAACCGCACCATTCCCTCGCTAATGACCCGTGTAGCATTGAATATCTTATTGCCATGTACGCCCTGGAAGAATACCGACAAATCTAAATTCTTATAGTTGGCGCCCAGGCTTAGCGCATAAGTTGCTTTGGGAATGAAACTTCCCAGAAACTGCCTGTCATCTATATCGATCACACCATCTTTATTCGTATTCTGAAATTTAAGATCTCCCGGTGCTGTAGATGCGGTTTGTGTTGCGTGGCTGCTTACTTCCGCAGCACTCTGGAAAATTCCTTCTACCACCCAGCCATAGAAAGACTGAATAGGATGACCTACGGCTGTATTGGTGATATTGTATGCGCCGAAATCCTGATCGCCGCCAGCCTCGATATTCTTAACTCCTTCCGCTAACCTGGTAACTTCGTTTGTAACGAAGCTCACGTTGCCGATGGCATTCCATCTAAAGTCGCCGATCCTGTCGTTATAACCAAGCTGCAATTCAAATCCATTGTTCTTCATTGCGCCGACATTTTGAGCAACGGTACTGTTTATAAAACCAAACGACGGCGGAAGCGGCACACTTAGAATCAGATTATCGGTCTTCCGCTGATAATATTCAGCGGATAAGGTGAATTTATTCTTCAGAAATCCTACGTCCAGTCCTATATTTAACTGGTTCGTTTTTTCCCATTCCAGGTCCGTGTTTCCAAGCCGTTGAATGGAGGATGCCGGTCCGCCGGTAATCGAATTATTAAACGGGTAATAAGTGCTGTTGGAATTTACGCTAACCAGCCAGGGCGTATTACCCAGCACCAGTCCGTTAAGTCCTGTAACACCATATCCCGCTCTCACCTTTAACTCTGAAATTAAATCCTGTCCCAACATAAAGTCCTCCTGGTCCATTCTCCAGCCTACTGATGCCGAAGGGAAAGTTGCCCATTTCTTACCAGGTGCCCATACTGAAAGACCATCCCGGCGTATAGCAACACTCGCCAGGTATTTGCTCTTATAATCATAGCTTATACGACCCAGGTATGAGATCAATGTATTTTCACCAGTCAGCGTTTGGACACCAACATTGGTGGCATTATTGAGTGTGCGGAGTTCATTGGATGCCTGGTTACCGCTTGCATTTTCCTGCCTTGTTTTTTGTTCTTGTTGCTCATATGCAGCAACAGCGGTGAAATGATGGTCGCCAAAAGTTCTGTCGAAGCTAAGTTGTTCAGTAAATAACAATACCGTAGAAACTCCACGATTGTTTGTAATAGTGGCCTGTGTTGCACTTGAACCGGCAACGGTTCCGTTGTCGTTGAAGATGGGTGAAAAGCGATAGTCTAATGTATTAGCATAGTCGATCCCAAATATGGATTTGAACTTCAACGACCCGGTAATATTAATATCAAGAAACGCAGTTCCCAGGATTTTCGCAGTCTTCCTGGAACCGGGATTCTTTAAGGCAGCATCTTCTACAGGGTTTGTAGGGTCTCCACCATCTAAGACAGAGTTGACGCCTCTATAACCTCCGATTGACGTGGGATCGTAAACGGGGATATGGGGCATCATCCGGATTACATTCACCAGATTTGTCCTGGACCCGGTTTCATTATTATCATAGTCCTGGTTGCCGGATGAAACATATAAATTTTCACCAAAAGTGAACACGCGACTAATATTATGGTCGGAATTTATCCTGAAATTGTACCGGCGATAACCAACGCTGGGAGCAATACCTTCCTGGTCTGTAAAACCTGCCGAAGCATAAAAACGGGATATTTCATTTCCACCGCTCAGGCCTAAATTATGCTGGGTCATCGGGCCATTTTTAAAATAAGCATCCTGCCAGTCAGTATTGGTTTGGCCATATGTTTGCGACGCCCCGGTATGAGTGGGCTGATCGATATCGGGAGGAGTGAGGCGGGGAACCTGGCTACCGCGGTAAGCGAGTGCATACTGCATAAACTGCTCGGTATTCAAAAGATCCAGTCTCTCCGTTACTTTCTGGGTTCCAATATATGAATCAAGGTTCACCCGCATTTTACTGTCCCTTCTGCCTTTCTTAGTAGTTATCATGATCACACCATTAGTTGCCCGTGAACCATAGATCGCTGCGGCAGATGCATCTTTCAATACGTCAACTGATTCAATATCTCTGGTGTCAATAGTTGAAAGGTTCCCTGTGGGGAATCCATCAACCACATAGAGCGGATCGGATGCATAACTGATTGAGCTAATACCTCTTATTCGAACAATGGGTTCGGCACCGGGGCTTCCATTATTGGTAACCATAAGCCCGGCAACACGGCCTTGCAGCGCCTGTGAAATATTAAGAGCCGGTAACTCGTTCAGCGTTTTACTGTTAACGCTGGAAACAGCGCCAGTAACTAAGGTTCTTTTTTGAGTACCATAACCTACTACAACTACCTCGTCCAATGACATATTGCTGGACAAAAGAGTAACCTGTATCGAGGTTTTTCCTTCAATACTTACTTCCTGGGTGGCCATACTCACAAAAGAAAACACCAGGATCTTGTCATCGTCCTCTACTTCCAGCGAGAAAGAACCATCGGCCGAGGTTGTTGTGGCCCTGTTTGAGTTCTTAACCTGCACCGATACGGCAGCCAATGGCTCGCCCTTATCATTTGTTACCGTTCCTGTGACAGTCCGCAATACAGGGATCTCCCGCTCGCTAGAAACGCTGTTGGTATTCTCGGAAATGATAAAAATTCCTGATTCCTCAATAAACCGGTACTTCAGGTTGGTTGTCGATATAATTTTATTGAGCACCTCGCCGACGGGCATTTGCCTCACATTGACTGTAAAATTTCGCCCCCCGGGAATAATGTCGTTACAAAAAGTAAATCGATAATCAGTTTCCTTTTCAATAGCCTTAAAGATCTTGGTTAGCTTAACCCCGGTCAGCGAAAGATTCACCTTCACATCCTGGGAAAACCCGCCTGCGTTGACCGACATGGCGCAGACAAAGAGCAGAATTGAAGTTAATTTCATGATTTTGAGCAGCTTCGTTAATGATAGGTTTGTAAAACTCCATCTACCAGCATGATTTTTTTTCATACCTTTATTTTGGTTAAATTTTAAAAAATAAGAACAACCTTTTTTTGAAAGGTTTTTCTAAGTTTTTGTACAGGGGGTTATGTTGCCGCATAACTTCCTGTTTTTTATTTAGACAGGATAACCCTTAATGTTTCTCCATTTTCTATTCTATAATTAAATTTTTTCGACTCTTTTAAAAATTCAAGTACAGTATTGACATCTTCCTTTTCAAAAATTCCGGTAAAGCGATAATTCCTGATAACATCATCTTTAAGTTCAACCTTTACGCCATACCATCTTTCCAGTAAAATGGCTATATCGCTGAATAATTCATCTTCGAACATCAGTTTATTCTCTTTCCAGGCAAGCTCCCTGATATTGCCATAATCATTTATCGCCAGCTTCCTCACCAGGCTGTCTGCTGCTCCAGGCCGATCCTCGCTGGCAATTCCTCCCGGGCTATCTCCGCCAGTCTTTGTAAACGAATGTTCCCATTTGATTTTATGATTGGGATAAAGCAACATTCTTTGGTTATTACTTTCTTTAAGGGTTACTTCCACCAAACCCCTTATTAAGGAGGCTTCAGTTACTTTTTCGTTTTTGTAGGCTTTTACATTGAAAGCAGTTCCCAATGCTTTTACATCCATGGCAACCGTATGAACAATAAAAGGAACCTTGCCACTATGTTTTATATCAAAAAACGCCTCCCCTTCCAAAAAAACATCCCGGGTGGAAACGCCAAAATTCTCTTTGATCTCAATTTTGCTGCCGGCATTCAAGGTGACCTCCGAACCATCGGGCAGTTGAATATTCTTCCTTTCCCCATATGCGGACTGAAAAATTCTTACGCCTTTATTCCTGCCATTGTTATAATAATTAATAGTAAACAGCACCCCGATCAACAATACGGCGGCAGCTGTGAGCTTCAGTATTTTCGGAAAAATGGGTTTGGATTTTGTCCTTTGAATCCCTTCCATCTGGATCACGGGAACCGGTTCGGTCATATCCGGCGAATCCATTTTGTTTTTGAGCCGGGTTACCTGCTCCTCCAGGTCCGCCTCGCTAAGTGCATTAAATAGCTGAAAAAAATATTCTTTGGCATTTTCTAACAATTCCCGGCGATCGGGGTTAAGCCTGATGTAATTCTCCCAATATGCCACATCTTCAGGGGAAGACCTTTTACAATAGTTGATAAATGATTCATCTGCCAATAAATCTACAAGTCCCAATTTATCCGACTTCATGGTATGATTTTAATAAAGCGTTTAAAAGCAGAGAAGGTCACCCGGGTTTTTTACCCGTTTATGGCAGGAAATTTTTGCTTTTCGATAAAATCCTGGGAAAGTGCTGATAAAATACCCAGGATCAATTGTAAATCAAAGCTTGTTCTTAGCCGGAAAGTCGGTGAGGCGGGAAGAAGCTATTTAATAGAGTTCAAAAACAAACATTGCTGTAAAGAAAGGCAGCATTGATTAAAACCTGATACTTTCTTACCGATTTCCCGCCTTCCCGGCAATCTTGATTTTGAACAGGAGCGTCAAAACTTCTTCTTAGCCGGGAAGTCGGTGAGGCGGGAAGAAGCTATTTAATAGAGCTCAAAAACAAACATTGCTGGAAGAAAGGCAGCATTGATTAAAACCTGATCCTTTCTTACCGACTTCCCGACTTCCCGGCAATCTTGATTTTGAACAGGAGCGGGGAAATTCCTGGGCTCAGGCCATTGGAAGCCCGAAAGTCAATACCGTGATTAACAGTAAAAGGGCAGCTTTATGGGCATACTGGCTGGTGCTGATATCCAGTTTCAATCGTTTTAATGCCTCGTGAATTTTATTATAAACAGTACGGTGAGATAAGCCTGTTCTTTGCACGATTTCCTCATAGCTGAGTCCTTCGTAAAACTTAAGGACGATCAGCTCCCTTTGCCTGTTGGGGAGGATATTGATATGTTCCAGTAAAATTTTGGATAGGTGATTTTGTTCATCTTTCCTGATCAGGTTCAACTCAGGATTAGGTTGCGGATCTTCCGAATGGCTATTCCACACAACATGTAAACTTCCCTCCCTGCCTGATTTTTTCCAATCGCAGGTAAGTCTGCGCAAAAAGGAAGTAATAATATAGTTCCTGACATTTTTAGCTACCTCAATCGTTAACCGCTTTTCCCATAGATAAAGGAATAATTGTTGGATAGCGTCCTTGACCAGCTGGGCATTTTTAATTTCATTCAGCCCGATAAACAAAAGATCAGGGTAATACTTTTTGTACAATGTCAAAAACATTTCCTTATCTCCCTGTTTCAATCCTTTCCACAAAGTTTCGTCGTTTATCATAAGCAACCGTAATCCAATTTAACAAATATCCTGCATAAAAAATTTGAGTTTTTGTTTTTGCTTCATTCTTATGCAACAAAACAACCTTGTGGCAAGTCGTTTGTTGCATTGGTTATGCAAAATGTGCCATTCCAAAATTAGTGTCATTTTGACACATTAAATTACGAAAAAAAAGTTTGTAACGATTAATTACTAACTGATTAGCATTACTAGCAGGTCGGCCGTCCCCGTTCGGGTAATTTTTATTTTCGGGCATACCCGGCTGGCCGGGAAGCAGAGTATCCCCTTAGAAAAAAGTGCGGAACTTTTTTTCCGGTCAGCCTAAGAGATGATTAAAATCTGAGGTAAAAGGGCTAACTAAATCTTTGGGGGAGGGTTGAAGCCATAAATGCGTGCATACCTTAATTTATACATTTAGTTTGTACTCCACCTATCTGAACTTAGGGGTCTTTGAGTACATGAACCGGAGAACGCGGATTATCATGATGATGATGATCTATTATGAATTTAGCATAGCAAAATCGATCGGGTTAAGGTTATAATAGCGGGTAAATTCAAATTATCCTGTTAAAAGCAAGGGCGGGACGGGCTTTAGGCCAGGCTAACTTATAGCTTGTATCGGTGCCCGTCCCCTCCTTACTAATCAATTGGCGACAGCTTTACGCCTGGGTTGGTAATTTCCCGCCACAGTACCAAATGATCTAACGATACGGTTCCAAGAATTGATCTGAACAATAGCGAGGGTTAGCTTAGCGATCTCTTCCTTACTGTAGTATTTATTCAGCTCATCATGAATATGATCGCTATGCTGTTCTTCTGGCAATCGTGTGAGCGTTTCTGCAAAAGCCAGTACCGCCTGTTCCTGTGGAGTGTAATAGGTAGTTTCTCTCCACGCGGCAACTGAAAACAACCGAAGTGGCGTATCACCATCCTCGATACCTTCCTTAAAATGCATGTCCAGGCAATAGGCACAACTATTGATCTGTGAGACACGCATCCTGATCAAATGCAACAGTTTGGCATCAAGGCCGCTGTTATCTACATACTCCTGTGCTTTCAGCATCACCTGCATTAATCCCTGGGGCAGGTCCCTGTACGAAATCCTTTCCATGTTTTTCAATTTTTAATTAGTATTATAACAAAACAAACAAAGGAAGTGTTTCGTGACACGTAGCCTCACTAATTTTGTAGTGCCTTTAATTTATCCGGGTTGCGCATAAAATATATGCGTTCAAGCTGATGGCCGTTGTAGGAAAAAACCTGGCAGGTGATCAATTGTCCTTCATAATAATGAAACAGGGCCGACTGGTGGTTTACCATCCCCCATTTCATGATGATCCTGGAATAATATTTTTTACTTAATCCCAATAAGACCTTTATCACCCTGTCTCTGCCGACTATCGGTTTGCGGAAGGCTGCTACTTTTCCTCCACCATCGGAGACGATGGCAATATCATCCGCAAGCAGTTGTTCCAGCCGCTCCGTATCACCTTTTGTAATAACATGTATATACTTATCAAGATAATCGCGAGGTACAAGCTTTTCATCGACGGGACCGTCTACCTGTAATCGCGACCTGGCCCGGCTGAATATCTTCCTCGAGTTTTCAGGCGAGATTTCCAGTACCTCTGCGATTTGTTCATGCTCATAGTCGAACGCCTCTTTCAATATAAATACGGCTCTTTGCCTTGGATTTAATTTCTCAAGGATGACCATCAGGGAATAGGACAACAGCTCCCGTTGTTCTATTCCCCTGTCAGCTTTTTCCGTAGCGACAGGTTCGGGCAACCATTCGCCAGGGTAATCCGCAACGATTTTCTGCTTTCTTTTCTTGCAATTAATAGAAAGATTGATCACTATACGTACCAGGTAAGACTTTTTATCCAGGACCTGATCGGTGTCTGCACGCATAAATCTTTCAAATGCATCCTGCACGATGTCTTTTGCCTCCTCGAGAGAGCCGAGAATATTATAGGCATATGTAATGAGCAAAGGTCTCAGGCTTTCCATGCCGGTTCAAATCTGGATTAACAATAAAGACAAACAACCCGGCCCGTTTGTGACAAAGTTCGAACCAAACTTTCAGGATTTTCCATTAGCTGCGAGCCCTTACCTTTTTATAAACTTAATAGTACGCTGGTCTGCTTTTAAAAAATAGATTCCCGGTGGCATTGTAGCAAGGTCAAGGATCTGTGTTCCCCCAATTAGATTTATGCGCCTGACCACCTGGCCGATATGATTGGAGATGGTTGCAGGTTGCCGTTTGTCGCTACTAATCGTAACAACACCGGTTGTCGGGTTGGGAAAAACTGCCAGCTGGGATGCTGAACCCACATGATTGATCCGGGTAACCGGGCTATACTGAAAGCTACCGTCGATATCTGTCATCTTTAAACGGAAATAATAAGTTGCTCCCGCATTTAAAATACCTGTAACAAAATTATACTGGTGCTTTCCGCTTCCGGCTGCCTGTACCGTGCCAATAGTTTCATAAGCTTGTCCGGTTACGCTTTGTTCGACGATGAAATGTGAAGTATTGGTTTCCTGATCACTTGTCCATTCCAGCAGGGCCTGGGACGTGGATGTGGTCTGCGCAGTAAAAGACACCAATACCAGGGGCAGCGTGGAAGAATAGACGGCCTGGATATAGAGCCTTTTCACAATCCCGTTACAGGGATCGCCAAACACGCCATTACTTGCATTGATGGAAGCGGAACTTTGTCCCACAAATGCTGCCTCTACAATACTTAGTGAATTCGCCGCATGGCAGGCACCGAGTGTGAAATTGTTACAGGTGCCATCTGGAGTGCCATAGCTCGCAAAGTCGATACTTGTTATTACATTATTGGGCGGAACAGTCAGAGTAACGCTACCATTTTCATTTGCAGTACCACAAATGGTTGTTTGTGCCTGCGCAAAAAAACTGCAAATCAACAACACAGGAGTAAAGATTCTGTTCATCGGGTATAATTTGTATACGAAGCTACTATATTATGACCAATGAGGATTCCGTTGTAAAACCTTTGATCACATAACTACAAAAAATATCCGCTACCAAAACCGTATATACAAAGCAGCGACGATGCCTAAAACAATAATGATCATGGCCAGTACCCCGGGCGTCACTTTATACATTGAAGGATCAACCTGCAATGCATGCACCTGCTGCCTGCCTTTTTTATCAAGCAGGCTGATGATGATCATGAGCAGCATGGTAAAGAAGAATACCCAGCCCATCTGGATCAGGAAGGGGATCTCGTAGTGACCCGCGCTAGTGAGATATGCGGTATACAACATTGTATCATTTCCCGCTACACCAGGTAGAAACTTGTCAAAAATCACGGCGAGCAATACACCTCCGATGATGCCGGCCATCGCAGCTTTCGATGTTGTTTTTTTCCAGAAAAATCCCAGCAGGAATACAGGGAAGATGGCAGGCGAAATATAACCTGTATACTTTTGGATAAACTCAAAACCACCTTTTCCACCGATACCGAGACTATCATTCCAGTTTACGAGGATAGCAATGACCAGTGACACAACAACTGCCACTCGACCGATCCACACCATCTTCTTTTCTGTCGATCCGCGGTTAATATACTTCTTATAAATATCAAGTGTGAAGATTGTCGAAATGCTATTGGCCTTCCCGGCCAGCGATGCGACGATGGCGGCGGTAAGCGCGGCCATCGATAAGCCCTTCAAACCGGTAGGCAGAAAACCAAGTACGGCAGAATATGCATTATCTTCCCTGAACTCACCATTGGTGAGCATTTGCTGCTGAATATCACCCTGCTGGTGTAGCACATATGCGGCTATCCCAGGCAACACAACTAGTAATGGCATCAGCAATTTCAGAAATGCAGCAAATAAAATACCTGTACGTGCTGTCTTTAAATCGGCACCCAGGGCCCTTTGTGTGATGTATTGATTGCATCCCCAGTAATTCAGATTTGCGACCCACATACCTGCTGCCAGCATGGCCAGGCCAGGCAAACTGGCGTAATTGTTTACTTCCTGCTGGCTGGCGCTCGCGGCAGGCTTATCGAATATCATATTAAAATGCCCCGGAGCTGATTTCAAAAGCTGGTTGAATCCGGCGAGAAAGTCCTTACCATAACCAAATTTCTCACTCACCACGGTGAGCGCAATATAGGAAGTCACCAATCCACCGATGATCAACACCAGTACCTGTATCACATCCGTGTACCCGATCACTTTCATACCTCCAAGAGTAATCACTAATGCAAAAATACCGAGACCGATCATGATCAATTGAAAATAACCACCACCAACCAGGTTGTTGATAGCAAGTGTACCGAGATAAAGAATGGAAGTAAGGTTGACAAAAATGTAAAGGAACAGCCAGAAGATCGCCATGATCATCGCCACGGTTTCATTGTAGCGCGTCTTCAGGAACTGTGGCATGGTGAAGATCCGGTTCTTTAAGTACACGGGCATAAAAAATACTGCCACAATGATCAAAGACACCGCTGCCAGCCATTCATACGCCGATATCGCGATACCAAGCCGAAATCCATTACCCGACATACCAATAAATTGTTCGGCAGAAATATTAGAAGCAATTAAAGAAGC
Source organism: Bacteroidota bacterium (assembly GCA_023411775.1). Lineage (GTDB taxonomy): Bacteria > Bacteroidota > Bacteroidia > Chitinophagales > Chitinophagaceae > Terrimonas_B. The sequence goes on from JAEYOL010000298.1 coordinate 19,773, forward strand.
ACCAATAGCCCACCAGGTGAGCTGGCCCTCGGCCAGGAAAAAATCTGTAGAAGATGACTGCGCCGATTTCTTTCTTCGATACACCCAGATCCCATACGCAGCGACAACAATAAAATAAATTAGAAAAACAATGTAATCGGACTTTGCCAATGATCCCATACGGTTGCAGGTTTTGGTATAGAATCATGAATATAGTTCATTTCCGGAAAGTTGAAAATGACAGTTTATATTTAATCGCTCGACTTAGTCTACGCTAATTATTTCTTTATAGCCTCCGCCACTTCAACGGGGTAATCCGATTCGAGGATATCGGCACCGGCCGCGAAAATAGCACGATAAGCATCGGCACGTTCGGACAATCCGGGCAGTTTATCATAGACTGGCGCCGCGGATATCATGCACTTCACACCGCGGGCATGCAACAAATCATACATTTCCTGGTTAGCGGGTTTATTTTCCGGACCGATATAGGCGATCATATTCTTCCATGGTAAGCCTGCGGCTTCATATTCTTTTAATGCCTCTTCAGTCTTGACGAAAGCGGACATCATGCGCTGCGGGTCATCGTCATAATAAAATTTCGCTTCCCGGGCATTGTGTACGGTGACCATCATAAAATTGCCCGCATTATTTTTTCGAATAATATCTGCCGTCATCTGGAAGGGCACGTCCTTTTTATCGAGATTAAGTACGGTTTTTCCTCTGGCCCAGTCTATCGCCTCCTGCAAACTTGGTATTCGGAATGAAGTCACATTGCCGTCTTTATCTTTAAGCCTCAGCTTCTTTACTTCTTCCCAGGTATAATCCGACAACTTCCCTGTGCCCGTGGTGGTCCTGTCGAGGGTTGCATCGTGTAGCAAAACGATCACGCTGTCCTTGGTGAGACGGGGGTCGATCTCAAAAAAGGCAGGAGTATGTTTTAAAACATATTCAAATGTTTCGATGGCGTTTTCAGGGTAACCGGGTATATGACTTCCCCGGTGACCGCTAATAACCGGTGAATCATTCTTTTTGTAACGAAAAAACTGTTGAAGCTCTTCCGCCGTCTTAAAATCGAGCCGGTTTATCTGAGCATTCCCGCATGAAAATGCCGCAAGCACTGCCAGCAGGCAAAAAATCTGGTAAGCGATCCGGTTCATCATCTGAGTTTTGAGTTAAGAAATTCAAGCGTCAATACAGCATTATCATCAAGCGTAAAACAGGTAACCGAAGAATTCTGCTGCACCAGTTGGCGATAATTTTTTAATGGCATACCGAGTTTATATGCCATATATAAACGGTTGACACCATTATGAGCCACCACCATTATATTTCCTGTTTTATGCTTTGCCTGTATTGACTGAAAAAAATCATCCACCCTCGCGACAATCTCCGAACCTGTTTCGCCGGTTCCTCCTGCACGATGCGTTGATGGATCAAGTATCCAATTGGTCCATAGCGACTCGTTCTCTGCAATAAATTCCTCTTTTGTTTTTTTCTCCCATTCCCCAAAGTCAGCCTCAATCAGCCGGTGATCTGTTGTTACATGCATTCCTGATGCTATGGACGCTGTCGTAAATGCCCGCTGTAGTGGCGACGAGTACACATGGTCAATATCAATTCCTTCTAACTGTCGCCTCACTTCATTTGCCTGAAGCAGTCCTTTTTCAGTAAGTGGAATATCGGTACGACCACAATAACGATTATTATCTGCATTCCAGGCAGTCTCGCCATGCCGTAACAGGTAAACTTTCAACATAGTTATTGCAAAAATTTTCTTTCCTTCAATTCAATAATAAACCGCTGGTACTTTTCTTCATAACGTTGCACCAGCTTCTCTTCGGGCATTATCGTCTTCTCGGGTGATACCATCGCGTGAGCTGCTTCCTGCAGATCCTGGTAATGGGTTCGTGATGCCGCGAGTATAGCTGCACCGGCTGCGCCTGATACGTTTTTCATCTTGTAAACCGGGCGGTTGGTCACACTGCTCCTGATCCGCATCCAGGTTTCGCTATTGCTGGCACCACCTGCAGTAAAAACAGCGGAGATTTGTTCCCCTGATAACTGAATAATTCTTTCATATGCCAGTCTTTCAATAAAGGCTACACCTTCCATACATGCAGCAAATGTTTCGACAGTGCCATTATTTGTCCAAAATCCCGTTGCCTGTGGTGCAAAAAATGGAAATCGTTCGCCTTGTTGTAATAATGGCCAGGCAATGTCTTCCGTTGGTATTGCTGCAGCTGTCATTTCTTCCATCTTACGTAAGTCTTCATTGGCAAACAACCTGCTTACCCAATCTGCACCGGTATTGCTGGCACCACCGGGCATCCAATACCCGGCTGGATGACGGTGATTATAAATAGCACCCGTTGGATCGATAACTTCCTGCCGTGTTACTCCCTTGATCACCATGGTGGTGCCAATAGTGGTATTCCATTGCCCCGGGCACACAGCCCCCGAAGCAACCTGCGAAGCACAGCCATCTGTCATGCCTGTTGTTATGATCACTTCCGGCGACAAACCCCACTCAACTGCAAGTTTAGGTATAAGTGTACCCAGGGGTTCGCCGGAAGGTTTAACCAATTGTAACCAATCTTTCCTGATACCAATATCCTGGCTGATATAAGAAGGCCATTGATTTTGGTGCAGGTTGTAGCCCGACTTTAACGCGTTCGTGTAATCCGTCACGCCATACTCACCACATAACCTGCCCGTAATAAAATCGGAGGCATGGATGAATTTATAAATTTCGCCAGCCTTCTCATGAAAATGGGCAAGGTACCAACGCATCTTTGGCAACCCGCTTGATGAATTGAAAGCGGTATATCCTTCCTTCACTTCTTTCGCGGCAACTTCTTTACAAAATTCCGCTTCCTTTCCTGATCGCGGATCGCTATACATAATGGCAGCATGCAGCGGATTATAGTCATGCCCCAGCGGGATAATCGTACCGGATGTGGATGTGACCGCTACGGCTTTAATATTAGTAAGCAGAATTGAGTTCTGCGCTTCGGCCAATACTGCTGGTATAAGCCTCTTACAACACTGCCACCACAACTCAGGTGATTGTTGCTCTCTCGAGTTATTATTTAGTAGAAATACTTCTTCCTTTACGGATAGCTGTTGACCCCTTTCATCCACCAATACCACCCTTACTCCCTGTGTGCCGATATCGATACCAATAAAATATGCTTTACTCATTTTTTAGCTGGTTGATCTGAACTTTTCCCTGGTTTCTTTCCACTGCTTGTAAAATGGCTTGTACATATTTGAAGATGTTGCATCGGCGGTCAGAACCTCAGGCTGACTATCTTTGGTTGCAACGGCTAGATCGAGAGCTTCATTACACAGCATAGCGGCACCCACAACGGAAGCCTGCTCAAATCCTTTCCGTACCCTAACGTCCCTCCCCGTGATAGCTGCGATCATTCCCCGCAAAGTTTTGCTTTGCAATCCACCACCACATGCCCAGATATAACCGGCGTCGTGGCCCGAAACTTCTTTCAACACTTCATAGTTTGCCGCGATAGAGAAAGAAATATCGATAAGCGTCGCCCATACGAAACTACTGCGTGTCAACTCATGGCTTACTGGAACGGGGAAAACAAATCCGCCTCTTGTCACCGGCTTCTTTTCATCAGCGATAAGCGATCCTAAGGATGCGACACAGTTTGTGTATGTATTCTGTGCCAATTCCTTTTCAATCACATCGTAGCTTTCATTTGGATAGAAAACTTCTTTCAACCTTTGGTAATTCAAACCTGTAACTCCGGCATTAGCCTCAAATACAAAGCGGTCTTTCAAAATATCACGGCTTGTCCAGGTTCTTTCCGCTTTGTCAAGTATATAGTTTCCCTCCAGTTTTACCACGGGTGTTGTAGTACCCGACACGATTACCACATCACCCACTGACGGGCATGTACTTTTGATAGCCAACTGCGTGTCGCCGCCCCCTGTTACAATCACCATTGATGGATCCAGCGACCAGGCATCCGCTAAGGACTTACTGACGGGTCCGACAATGCTGCCTGATTGGGAAAGTGTGGGCAGAATAATACGAGAAATATCAAACAGCTCGCATAACTCGTCGCTCCATTTGCCAGCAGCTACATCATATAACAAAGTTTCGGAGGCCTGTGAATGCTCATAAACCGGGATCCCACTCAGCTCCCAGGCTGCCCAATCACTTATGCTTAAGAAAAAAGAAAGCTCATTCCAGATCTCTTTTCTACGTTCACGAATACCCACCAGTTTGTAAGCAGAAAATAAGGACCCCGGATAACGTCCGGTAAGTTCATAAATCCTGCTTTTACCAGGATATTGATCCTCCCATTCACGCCCGCGATGATCAATATTAGGCAAACCGATCACCGCTTTACCATTCCGGTCGATCAGTACAATACCTTCACGCTGACTCGTAGTAGTTGCGGCTCTTAGTTTAACGGAACCAGCCTGCTTCAAAGCCTCAGCAGTTAATTCCTGCAATTGTTTCAAAAGTTCGTCCGGCTTAAAAAAAATGGATTCCGGATACAGTTCATCCCGATAGTAACGGATATCTGCCCTTGCCACTCCAAGAATATTCCCTTCGGGATTTACAATTGCCGACCGCACATTTCCTGTACCAATATCGAGAACGAGGTACGCATCTTGTTGAGCCATCTGAAAATAATTTTTATCGCTGAATATACGATGATAATATCTCTTTGTTTGCGAGTCTGTCGCCGGTATAATTGCCCTTCACAAACCATTCCGTCAGCACTTCATTCAAGATACGTACATGATGATTTTCCACTTCGTGTGTGGCACCAGCAATATGTGGCGTAGGCATTACATTTTGCAGATCAATTATTTTATAATCCAACTCATCGGGTGGCTCATTGTCGAAGACGTCGAGGATTGCGCCCCTTATTTTATTTTGCGACAACACCGCGTATAAATCTTCCCGGTTGACTACTGCGGCACGTGCAGTATTGACAAATATTGCGTCCTTTCTCATCATACTGAATAACTTCCGGTCAATCATTCCTTCCGTGTCGGCCGTTACGGGTAAATGCACAGATACAATATCACTGGTAGAAGAAAGTTCTTCCAGGCTCATTTGCTGGTAGGCTGGAAACGCAGAAGCATCCACATAAGGGTCGTAGTACACGATCTCGCAGGGATATGACTCCACCATCCGGGCAATCAGCTGGCCAATAGCACCAAACCCTATCATACCAATTCTTTTACCCGCAAGCTCATTTCCTTTGAATTCCAGGTAGGAGGTATGCGCGCCCTCGTCCCATTTCCGTTGGCGCAACCATTGTATGGCTGGTATCGTATGTCGCATAAATGTGATCACATTGGCGATAAAGATTTCCGCCACCGCTTGTGCGTTGCGGGCAGGCGTATAAAATACCGGAATACCGTGTCTGGTTGCCGTGGCTATGGATACATTTGAAGGTGTTCCCCGGCATACACCAATAAACTGCAGGTGCGCATTGGCATTGATCACTTTTTCTGTTACATGATCATGCTCGGTGATGAGTGCTTCCGCTTCTGTATCGTACAAAAGCGCCAAGAGCTCATCTTCATTATAAGCACGTCCGTTTTGTTTCCATGGACGATATTGGATATCTCCCAGGCACTTTTTCATCTCCAGCAATCCTTTCTCATCGTAGGGGGCAGTTACTAATACTCTCATAATTCACTTTATGGTTTAACTAATTTTCATTTGCTTTTAAAGACGGGATCATCGGCGACTCCGCCATACTCACACTATTGTCATTGTTTAATGGTGATGTGGGCAGGGTGATAAAACGGGTAAGCAAGGCGCTTAGGAAATACAGACCAGCAAGTATCCAGATAACACCTTCGGCCCCTGCGCTTCCAATAAAACTCCAGACAATTGCAGGACCCACAAACACCGCGAGCCCCGCTCCCAGATTGAGTATCGCCATGGCCGCGCCTTTATCTTTTTGTACCAGGGAAGGAACCAGTGCGGACAATGGCACATAACCAGCCAGGCAGGCTCCCCATGCAATACCCGCAATCATTACCAGCCAATAGTTTCCTGGCGCATACTGAGGAATATAAAAAAGTAATAACGTGGTCAGCGCACAACCTATACCTCCAAACCAGGTGATCGTTTCACGCCAACCCAACCTATCACCGACAAAACCAAATATCAGGTTGAACACAATATTGCTGGTAAATATGGTGCCCCAGATATACAACCACTCCGTTGTGTCGAACCCGTAAGCTGCCATGTAAGTTGGCAGAAATACCGGGAAAGCAAACTGGGCAGTGGTATTGATGACTCTTACAATTCCCCCAAGTGCTACCTTAGGTTCGGTTTGAACAATAGTCAGTCCTTTTTTCAATTCTTTCCACTTGTTCTCCTGTGCTTCTTTATTAGGTTTAAAAGGTGCCTTGTTTAATACCAGTGCGAACAGGGCGCCAAGTAATACCCAGAATATCGCGCTCCACAATGCCGGTATATGTCCCAGTTCACGAATGGCCCAGCTCGAATAAAATGCCCCAAGCACATTCAGACCACCTGTAAACACAAACCAGAACCAACCAACCGCACGACCCAACATGTTTGCAGGCGTTGCATAAGATATCCAAACTAAAAATGAATATGCAAATAAGGGATAACCAAAACCACGCAGGGCATATGTAACTATCATGGTTGGAAAATGAAGGGTTTCCATACCAATCCCAATGAAACCAGCGGTGCCAGCCAGGTAAATTATTAGCCCGATCAACATGGTTTTGCGGGGCGTAAATGATTCTGCCATCACTCCCGAAAACCATGACGCTATTGCTATGGTAACACCATAAGCAGTGAAGAGTGTAGCCGTTTGCTGGATGGTCATACCCCTTTCAATCAGGTAGGGGCTCAGCCAACCCTGCTCCATCCCATCTCCCATCATAAACAATAATATGCCGAGAAATCCCCAACCGAGATTATTTGGAATGCCGATTTTGTCACCTACATTCTGCCCTGTTAACATGTATTATTAATTATACGTCTACTTAATTA
>JAEYOL010000060.1 GCA_023411775.1 Bacteroidota bacterium
ATACCCATTATCGCCGGGTCAACACCCGCAACCGCCATGGATACAACGCGGGCTATGGGCTGGAATTCAAAATCCTTTATCGCGCTTTCATCCGCGAGTAGCATGGCCGCAGCCCCATCATTGATCCCTGATGAATTACCCGCTGTCACGGTGCCATCTTTTACAAAGGCAGTTTTTAGTGAAGCCAGTTTCTCCAGCGATGTTTTCCTTGGATGCTCATCATCCACCATCCAGCTGATCAACCCGTCTTTATTGAATTCAACGGCAGCAATTTCATCCTCCCATCTTTTTGCTTCTTTGGCCGCGAAATATTTTTCCTGCGAGCGCAGGGCAAAGAGATCCTGGTCTTCCCTTGATATTTTCCATTGCGTGGCTACATTCTCCGCCGTTTCACCCATACTGAAGGGTTGGTACATCGCAGACAGGCTCTTGTTCACAAACCGCCAGCCTATGGTCGTATCATAAACCTCGGGAGTCCGGGAGAATGGTGTGGCCTGTTTTGCCATAACAAAAGGCGCTCTGGTCATACTTTCCACCCCCGATGCGATAATAATGCGCGCATCACCACAAATCACCTGTCGCGAAGCGTCCATGATCGCCTGTAGTCCTGAAGCGCAAAGCCTGTTGACCGTATTTCCCGCCACCGTTACGGGTAGTCCCGCAAGCAATGCGGCCATCCGTGCGACATTGCGATTGTCCTCACCTGCCTGGTTGGCGGCCCCGGCTATCACTTCCTCTATTTCGTGAACATCGGCCGTTTCATTTCTTCGTAATAAGGCAACCAGCGTATTTGCCAAAAGATCATCGGGACGAACGCCGGACAGCTGACCACCGTATTTACCAACCGGTGTTCTGACCGAATCGATTACATATACTGATTTCATAATGCAAATTAAAGCTTCAACATAGTTCTTCTGGTGGTATTGAACAAAATTGTTTAAGCAGGTCAGGTGCGTCTCAATTTTCGCTTAAGTCCGACCAACTTTATTAATTTAATAAGAAGATAGTTTCAATTACACAAACCTTATTCCCTTAGCCACTGAAAAATAAGGTAATAAGGTTGTTCTTAAATAGCTTTTTATGTTACTAAGGTTATAAGGTTCTCACTCCTGGGTTGACAATGCTCATCACCAGCTAAGGTTGTTTCTTAAATAGTTTTTTATGTTACTGAGGTTTTAAGGTTCTCACTCCTTAGTTGACAATGCTCATCACCAGCTAAAGCGAAAATTTGACAAACACCCGGCAGGTCCGGTGCGTTTCAAATTTCCGCATTTACCTTATTAATAACGGGAGCGTCCGGCCCACCTTATTACCTTAGTAAAAAATCATTTTCAATAACACCAACCTTATCCCTTATCCACTAAAAAATAAGGTAATAAGGTTGTTTCTTATATAACTTTTTATGCTACTAAGGTTATAAGGTTCTCACTCCTGGGTTGTCAATGTTCATCACCAGCTAAAGCGAAAATTTGACAAACACCCGGCAGACTGATGCCCTTCTTCTATCCCCGTCTATGGCTATCTTTGCAGGATGCTTAAAGCCCGTCAGCCCAATATTCGTCACTTAAGCCTCAGCGACCTCGAAGAGTATTTTGCCTCATTCGGGGAGAAGAAATTCAGGGCCAGGCAGGTGTACGACTGGTTGTGGCTGAAGCCCGTACGCAGTTTCGCGGAGATGACCAATATCTCTAAAGAACTGCGGCAGCGCCTGACTGAGGAGTTTAGTTTTCCATCGCTGCAGATCGATCATATACAACATTCACAGGACGGCACTTTCAAGCTGCGCTTCAAAACCCATGACGGACATTTTGTGGAAGGAGTGCTGATTCCCACGCTATCGGGTCGATATACTGCCTGCGTGTCCTCGCAGATCGGCTGCAGCCTGAGTTGCAAATTTTGCGCCACCGGTTATATGGAACGCAAGCGCAACCTGGAATTTGATGAGATCTACGATGAAGTAGCATTGCTAAACCAGCTATGCGAAAAAGAATACGGCCGTAAGCTCAGTAATATCGTGTACATGGGCATGGGAGAGCCGTTATTGAATTATAAAAACGTGCTCCGGTCCATTGAGCGAATCACCGCGGAAGACGGGCTCGCAATGAGTCCCAAAAGAATTACGGTGTCCACCGCCGGTGTCGCCAAAATGATCAGGCAATTGGGTGATGATAAAGTAAAATTCAAGCTCGCATTATCATTGCATGCGGCAAATGATCAGAAAAGACATGAGATCATGCCGATCAATGACAGCAACAATATCAAATCCCTGGTGGATGCCCTGAATCATTTCTACCGCGAGACAAAGAACGAGATCACGTTTGAGTATATTCTTTTCAAAGATTTTAACGATTCTTTGAAAGATGCAGATGAACTGATAAAAATTTATCGCCAGGTTCCTGCCGACCTTGTCAACCTGATCGAATACAATCCCATCGATGCCGCCAGTTTTGAAAAGCCTGCTGAAGAAAAAGTGGATGCTTTTATGTACTACCTGGGCAAACATAATGTAAATGTCCGTCTTCGTCGCAGCCGCGGGAAGGATATTGACGCTGCCTGCGGCCAGCTTGCCAACAAAGACAACTAATCCCCGATCCTCATCATCGATCGCGCGAACGGTTTACCATTTATCAGGCAAAATCACCATCTACGAATATTTTCTTAGTTTGCTTAAACCCCGGCTTCTATTCCCGGTCTATGAGCTGTAAATAAGTTTTAACAACCCCAGCCGGAAGTGGAAGCCACCAGCCGGCATCTAAAAACAAAAAAGAAAAGTTATGAAGAGAATACTTTTATCTGTACTGGCCGCCGCTGTGT
>JAEYOL010000140.1 GCA_023411775.1 Bacteroidota bacterium
AGGTATATTCAAAACCAGGAAATACATCATCGAAAAGAAACATTTCTGGATGAGTACCAGCGAATGTTAAAAGCATTTGAAATTGACTATGATGCGCAATATATTTTCACGGAACCAATTTAATTTAGCATTCGGTTCAATACAGAATGATGTTTCATATTTCAATCAACAATCCTAAATATCAGTGATTATTGACGGTATGTTCGTACACGCTTTTCTATGTACACAACGCCAGCATAAACCGTCCCTACAGGACGGATGTCGGAATATGAATTCGTTTTTCTACCCATAAAGCGTCCCGATGGGACGCAACACCGTTTTTCTCATCTAATAATCAAGCATGATTAAGTTGATATCATCTTTAAATTTTATGACGTCGATTGCAAGACATATTCTCGGCTTCGTCGTGCATAAATCGTCCCTATAGGACGGATGCCGAAATATGAATTCGTTTTTCTACCCATAAAGCGTCACGATGGGACGGGATATGATGCGTCATATTTATTATCCATCCAAAAATTTAAAAATATTCAATGTATTGTTTGCACATGATTTCTATGTACACTGCGCCAGCATAAACCGTCCCTACAGGATGGATGTCGGTATAAGAATTCGTTTTTTTACCCATAAAGCGTCCCGATGGGACGCGAAATGGTGCGTCATATTTTATTCATCCATACAAAAATTTCGAATTATTCAATGAATTGTTGGTACACGATTTCTTTGTACAACGTGCCAGCATAAACCGTCCCTACAGGACGGATGTCGAAATATGTATTCGTTTTTCTACCCATAAAGCGTCCCGATGGGACGCGATATGGTGGGTCATATTTTATTCATCCATACAAAAATTTCGAATTATTCAATGAATTGTTGGCACACGATTTCTTTGTACAAACGTGCAAGCATAAACCGTCCCTACAGGATGGATGTCGGTATAAGAATTCGTTTTTTTACCCATAAAGCACCCCTATGGGACGGATATGATGCGTCATATTTATTATCCATCCAAAAATTTCAAAATATTCAAGGCATTGTTTGCACATGATTTCTATGTACACCGCACCAGCATAAACCGTCCCTACAGGACGGATGTCGGAATATGAATTCGTTTTTCTACCCATAAAGCGTCCCGATGGGACGCGATATGGTGCCTCATGTTCAACAATTGAATTTGATTCATTCGGCTGTTTTTCCTATTCCAGAAATAGACTTTGTATATCAATATTTGCAATAATTGATACATAGCGTACTAAATCGGGCGTTAACATTATGGGCCACCATCTCACGTAGGGAGATTTTATGGGTAGCCACCCGATGTACCCCAAACCCACGTCCCGACGGGTCGGATGTTGTAATTCGATATTTTCTTTCTACCCATGAACATTCCTGATGGGACGCGGCATGGCGTCTTATAATTTAAAATGATTAACCCAGGCGTCGTCCTGATTTCGGAGATCGGCTTTAATCAATTTGGGGGAATTGACATTAAGTGGCCACCATCTCCCGTAGGGAGATTTTATGGGTAGAAATCGTCGTGCCCCCCGAACACCCACGTCCCATCGGGACATTTTATGCTATTCTCCGCAATGGCCGATAGATAGCCGGGCTAATAAATAACCACAATGGCGACGCGATCAACCCCGAATAAATTTTAATTTAATACACAAAAAATGCGCTCTACAAGCGCATTTTTTTTTTCGGGACAATCTTCAACAATTATTTTGCTTTGACAAATTTGACCTGTTGTGTTCCACTCCTATCCTGCACTGTAAGCAGGTACATCCCGGAAGGCCAGGTGGGCGACGCGTGAAGATACACCAGGTTTTGGCCTTTGTTCACACTCTCCCTGGCTGTCTTCATCACACGTCCTGCAACATCTTTTATTTCGATGGTGATCACGTCGTCCTGTGGTGAAAAATATTGAAGTGAGAATTTATCAATTACCGGGTTTGGTGCCATCCGTAAAACATTTTTCTCACCTTCCGTTACCGTTTTGATGATAATTGAATAGGTGACCACTTCGCCCAATTCCACCATCTTGAGACGGTAGAAGTTGACACCCGGCATGAAACTATTATCTGCATAGCTGTAATGGTTCGGACCAACGGTATTACTGGCTGGCTGCCTGTTGATGGGGAAGAAATTCCGGCCATCAGCACTCCGCTCCAGTATAAAATGTTCCATATCCGATTCCATCTCTGTGGTCCATTTCACCAGGTTGACAGCACCGGCCTGTGTTACACTGAATTTATGAAGATAGATCGGCAGGGTGCCCACACAATCGGGGAATATCTGCGAAGAATCTATCGTCGAAAGGCCGGCCGCATCTGTAACTTTTAATGTCACGAGCCAACTGTAGTCGTCACCATTGCAACCCATCCGGGAAATAGGTGATGACGACTGTACGTCATTTTTAATCGCTTCGGGGTGGACATGTTCATTATGAACAAGCGTGGTCTGCCATTCATAAGTGAGTTGCGAACCGCTATGTTCCTGGTCATTGACCGTTGCAATCCTCATATAGGTCGTGTCGGGTCCCAGTTTATACTTTGAATTTTTCTCCGGGCTCACAATAAACACTTCCGGTGGCGTGTTGCTGACTGATACGATAAACTCCTCAGTGCTGCTTGATCCTCCATTATCGGTAACGGTAAGTGTAACAGTATATTTTTTGGGACCGGTATTGCTTGTAAACTGGTGATTTGGCGTAGGTGAGTTACTTGTATTGGATGGACTTCCCGGATCCCCAAAATTCCATGAATAACTGACGATGTTTCCATCCTGGTCAGAAGATTCGGTACCGTCAAAGTTAACCAGCAATGTATTGTCGGGAGAGTAATAATTGTCAGCCTTAATCTTTGGAACGGGAGGTATATTGCCACCATAAGTTATTTTCCTAACCATATTGCCCGCTATATCTACGCAAATAATGGAGCCGTCTATCGGGTTCTCCGCCAGGCAGACAACAGCACCCATACCCGTGCCCAGAACATCCACTCTTGATACCACATCTGTATAGTCAATAGTAAGCCGGCGGATCCATTTATCATTATAGTCGGCCATGATAAGTGTATTCTTATACTCCGGTGGAAATGTATTTCCCGCTCCGGTGTACCAAATACCACCCGATGTACAATTGCCCCTGAAAGGAGTGCCAATTGTTTCCGATGCAGCCGTACCAATGGTTGGTGCGGTGGCATTGCCATTTGAATCAAACTTACCGACCCGTGCAGTATTTTGTCCATGACGCCAGTCTATCATCGGGCGTGCATGTATAAACCTGTTACTCGTTCCAATCAGCTGATTAGGATTACAGGGATTGAAAATCGATTTATTTTTTGCAGCATTATCCTGGCGGATCAGGTCCTTGAACCTTAAATGTGTATTGCCGGAACAAGTGCCAAAGGGGTTGGGCTCATCCATATTTAAAGTACTAAGGTTATTATAGCTGGACATGATTTCATGACCCTCATAGATTGGCCATCCGAAATTGGATCCAGGCACTTTTGCCACATTCATCTCTTCCCAGGCACTCCAGCCTACATCGCCAATAAATATTTCCCCTATATCACCGGCGGAAGGATTGGTAGACCCACTTCCGGGTTTGACAGTCATCCGAAATGGATTCCGCAATCCCAGCGCCCAGACCCTCGACTTTGGAGAGCGGGGCGCTGAAGCATCATAAAAAGGATTGCTGCTCATCCCATCGCCATTTTCAGGATTGATCCGCAATAATTTCCCGCTGTGGGAATTCAGCAATTGCGAACGGAATGCACCCACGTTTTCCTCAGGTCTGATAATACCGTCATTTAATGCCTGTGCAAAAAAAGTAATACCACCTGTTGTATTGTTATCACTGCCGCCATCTGTATGATTATAACAAGCTCCGTCACCATGGGTTACCAAAAGGGTGCCATCGGCGGCAAATGCAAGTGTACCCACTCCATGCGACTGGTGCAGGATGGGCAGACCGGTCTGCGGTGTCTCACCTATTAATATTGTTCTTGAACCCATGTCGGCTGTTATCACACCCGCCTGGCTTGTTGTGGTCTGGTAACGGGTCACCCGACCTATTGTTGCTTCATTAATTTCATCTGGTGTGCTGCCATTATTCATCAAAAAGCGGCGATCAACCACGTATAAAAGGTAGATATATCCATTAGCCTGGAAGTTGGGATCAAGTGCAAAACCAACCAGTCCAAAATCGCGGTCGTTCAATACCTCGGCTGATATATCAATAACCGGTGTGGTCTGCTTGCTATAATTGGAGCCGCTCCTGTTACAGACATAAACACGTCCGCGTTTTTCCCATACAAATAACTTTAAACCGTCGGATGTAAAAGTTGCACCCACTGGCTCAGACCAGGTTGCACCGATAGTTGCATTCGAATACCCGAAACCAGATGGCAAACTCTGACCTAAGGCGGGAACCATAAAAATTACCAATACCGAGAAAAACAGGAACTTCTTCATTGTTAGCTTTTTTAATGAATTGGTTATTCCAGTTACGATATTGGAACTCACTTATATTATATCAGGGATCTCTAGGAAATCAATGTGAAGCGGCTATCAGGGAAGATGAAGGATAAAAAGCAGTTTAGGAGATCGGACGGAAATGAGAGGCCAATATATAAAAAATGCCTTAAACTACATAACAAAATTTCTTAATCCGTAGGGTCTGCCTGCTAGCCAATGCCCCTTTCAGCCCCCTGGCAGCCGAATGACCGCAGAATCCGGGGACCTGACCATGAGACAAGCCGAATTATTGCCGATTTTTTTTGAAAAAGGTTGTAAATGCTAAAACTTGTTATTAGGTTTGTTTGCGCGCCAGGAAACCCGAGGACTTTGGCTTATCCCCTTTTTGCTTCCCCGTTTTCTGCTACCGTACCAATCCTTTAAAACGCCATATTAGCATCCAATTCCGTGGGCCATTTGAAACAATCAAAACCCCCTGGAAATGAAATATATTTTACCCTGTGTGGCGATCGTGCTGGCATTCACAGTGAATAAAGGCTTTACGAAAAACAATGATTTCGCGTTTTTAAGCGATACGTTTGATAAAACGGCCGGGATAGGGCCAGCAAAACTGGCCTTTATAAAGGCTACTACAAGTGACAATCGCGTATGGCTTAATTGGGCCATGGAAAACAATAATGAAACAAACATGTTTGAAGTGGAACGCAGTACCGACGGAAAAACATTCAAGATGATCGGGCTTGTTTTTGGATCCGAAATCAGTGAACTGGCAGAGTACCGTTTCTTCGAAAAACTGAGAAAAGGAAAGACCTTTTACCGTTTGAAAGTCATTTACAAAAACAATAAGGCAGAATATTCGGATATTATCATACCTTGATCCACCGGGGTTGGATATTTTAAATTAAAAAGCCGTCAATGTCTGGTAAAATGAAAAAAAGTTTGCAGGAAGGTTTCAATCGCCTGAAAAAAGCATTAAAAAAAGCATTGTCACCAGGCAATGAAAATACGGTACCACAATTAGTACTGCAACCATATAAAAACAGGCAGCGTTTCGGTAAATCCTGACAGTGACGACGCTGGCCCCCCTACTTCTATTGAAGTTGATCATCCGTTATTCCTTCCACCTGGCTATTTCGGTCCCAGGTAAGATTGCAGGCTGTTTACATAATCTTCAAAAGCTTTTATGCCCTGCCTGGTTATCCGGCAGATGGTCTGGGGATAATTATCCTTGAATTGTTTGACCACATCGATATAACCAGCGTCCTTAAGCTTTTGTATCTGCACGCTCAGGTTACCGGCTGTTGCATTGGTCTTTTCTTTCAGGAAAGTGAATTCGGCTTCCTTCACACTGATAAGAAGTGATACTATGGCCAACCTGAGTTGAGAATGTAATATAGGGTCCAGATCTTTAAACATTCATTTGTGTCTCCTTTTTATACAATCGGTATTCCTTTTCCATGATCAATCCCGGTATGAACCAGGCCATTACTGCAGACAGGGCTGTCAATAACAAGTCAACGCGGAATGTCGTGAAAAGTGTAATGATACAACAGGCCCAGCAAAACAGTCCTCCCCAAAGCATCGGTTTAAAACGACAGGCCGCGCCGGTGATAAAGGTGGGCATGCCATATAATAACAGGAAAAGCGGCGAGATATACTCCATCAGTTTGAAACCCGGTTCCCCTCCTAATTGCCGATACGATACGGCCATGGGATAAAACTGCTGAAAGATAATATTCACGATAACGATCAACAGGGCAATTGAAATACCGAAGGCCAGCCATATATAATCCATATAACGATCATCATATGATTTTACCTTTCTTTCTTTTTTCTCCCTGATCGTAATAAAGATTTGCGGAATGATCGCCAACAGGGTTAGCCAGTAAATATCAAAGGGCAGGTTATACCCAAACTGTATCTCTGATAATTTTACCAGTGAGCAGATCGCGATAACAGCCCCCCACATCATCGCGCCGATTCCTGTATCATGGTATGAATCTTTGGCCTTATTGATCATTTGTGTGATCAGGGCCAGGCTTTCTTTTTCAGAGAGATGCTTGTCGTCCATAATGATAATTTGTTTTAACTGAGTTCACCGCTTAGTATACATAACAACTAGTGGTTCTCCCGAATGCCACGGTGTCTCAACATATAAGCCGGGATAATATAACTGATCAGGATCGCTGCGGCACCGAACAACATCTGGTAATCATAACTGGCAAAGGTGGCGCTCACGGCCAGCACCCAGGCCAGGATGCCACCGATCACGAATGGTCGAAAACGAAGAAAATAGCCCGATACAAATGTGCCAAGACCATACAACATGATATAGAAAGGAAATACAGAGAACCCCCAGCCAAGTTTGGTTAGTATCAGGCCGAGAACAAAAAAACAGATGGCCATCCCCAACCAGAGATAACCCATGTTTTCATCAATATAAGTTCTCACTTTTGCGGATCTCGCTTCTTTCCTTCCCTGGTAACGGGTAAAAACAATCCCAACAACGGCTACCAGCCAAACTAAGTAATGTCTTTCGTAAAGGAGAACATGCTTCAAAACAAATTGACCGGTACAAGCGAAAAAAGTAAGCCAGCCCCAAACCAGGAAGTAAATGCTGTTATCAGACATGTTTTGTCTCGCCTGGCCAATCATGGCATGTATCAGGTGTAGACTTTTTTCGGGAGAAAAACTTTCATCTTTCATAGCTTCTAAAATAGGTGGTTATTAAATATCAGCCTGAAAAACTCATGCTAACTGGAATCACCAAACGCCTAATCCCCAATTACTAATTACCAAATCCAACCAGGACCGGTGCATCCAGCTCAAACTCTACTTCATTTGCGACAAAAAATACTGCGCCGTAGACAATCCCCAGGCAGGATGGATCGTTGACTCGGGCTTGAATGCTTCAAACTTTTTCACCGCTTCCTCAAACAACGCTTTGGCTTCGGTCTTACTGCCTCCAAATTGTTCTGGTGTGAAATATTTGTCCTGTGCTTCCAGCAGTAAAGGTCTTGGATTGGCCGGGTTCAGACTTTTTGCAGTGGCTAGTGCCTGTTCGGCAGCAGGGCCATAGGTCATATACCTGTTTTGCGGATCTCCGATCAAACGCAGGGAAGCGATCATTTTTTTAACGCAATAAATTTCAGAGTTGTCTTTGCTCAGGGCTTCAGCCTTAGTCAACAGTTGCTCGGCTTTGTCGGCCATCGGATCAGTTTTATCGGCCATACCCATCTGACCCATACCAACCATATAGGCTGCGTTTACCTGGGTGAGTGCGGCGTAATAATAGGGAAGCCATTGGTTTTTTTCAGCGTCCGCAATACGCTGAAAGGAATTGCTGAGGTTCGTCAGCCTGTCAAGACTACGCGTAGTATCTACAGCAGGCACCAATTGCTCCATTGCTTTTGTATACTTCTCACTTTGAGAAAATGCTGTCATCATAAGAAGGAATGAAGCAAGCAGTAATAATTGTCTTTTCATGTTTTTTGTTTTATGGTTAATGATTATAATGCATTGTTGATGATCTCATCGCTACGGTCAACACCAAAACTGATAAAGGCACCGATAAAGACAAACATCCTCGATGTTGGTACGATGGCTTCCTTGCGGATGCCGTTATAAGAATACTGGTAGCCATAAGTCTGTTTGATATTGAAAATATTGCTTACCTGCAGTACCCACACGGTGTATGATTTCGGATTTTGTTTGCCAATAAATGGCAGGTAATTGATAGCGAAACTCACGTTGTGATAATCAGGTATCTTTCCGCGGTCGTTGAATTTGGGATTTCCATTTTCGTAACCAATATTGTAATAAGGTCTGCCGCTGGCATAGTTGTAAGCTGCATTCAGGTTCATTTTCCATTTTTGCACAAACCGTTTTATCACCAGCGAACTGGTATGTTTGGCTGCGAAATTGGGCGCGATGGCAAATGGAAAATTCAGGAAATCTCTTTTAGTATCGAGGTAAGAATAGGAAATCCAGTAGTCCAGGTTTTTAAATGTTTTCTTGTCCCGCCAAAAAAACTCGATCCCTTTTGCATCTCCAAATCCCTCATTGCTGACAGCCGATTCCTGCTGGTTTGTAAATGAAGTCTTGACAAGGTTGTCATATTTTTTATAGAAGATCTCTGTTCGAAACGATTGCTGGTTGACCACTCGTTGGAACTGCGCGATGTAGTGGGTGGCCTTCATGTAGTCGAGCTTATTGGGCGAAGGCAGGTATCTGCGTTCCGGGTCCTGGTAAAACACACCATAGGCCAGGGATGCCTGTGTTCCTTTAGCGAGTTTATAAGCTATCGATAAGCGGGGAGCAAAATTGGCCTGCTCCACCACAGTGGAATACTCCATCCGGCCGCCAGCCTTGGCCGCCAGTTCATGTGTGATATAAATATCGGCTTCTGCAAAAGCTGAACTGATCGATTCCCTGAGATGGCTTGGAATTACCTGGCTGTTATACGCTGTATAGACAAGTTTGTCTTTGCTGTAATTGTATTCACCTCCAAAGCGAAAAGCGCTAAGACCACGTAATCTTCTTTCAAAAACAATTTTGCTGTTGAAATAGTCGCCGCGGGAGTCGACATTAAATTTTTTGAATTCCAGGCCGGTAAGCGACACATCATTCTTCTGCTGATCCTGCAAATTCCCTTTGATATCGTCCTGGTTGTTTGTATAAGAAACACCGACATTCAGTTTCCACCGCTTTCCCATATTCTCTCTCCAGGAAAGATTGTGGTAAAAGTTTGAATTGGTCATGCCAAATTTGTCGAGATAGCCCAGGGTGTCGATACTATTGGTTGTAAATGCGAGTTTGCTGCCGCTGAAATAACCATAGTACTTCAACATTCCTGTATTGGAAGTCTTAACCCGGAAATTAGCATCGGCGGTATGATAGGTTGGAGCTTTGGAATAATCCTGTTTTTGTTTGATGATCTCGAATGCGGGACCCAGGTTGGTATAGCTATAGTTCACGCCCCAGGATGATCGTTTGTTCTTTGCCAATTGCTGAAACCCGGCGCTGCCTCCCAACACGGTGATCCCGATGCTGGCCGATGATCGTTCCGGAAGATCGATAGATTCAAGAATAAGCGCCGATGACAAAGC
>JAEYOL010000143.1 GCA_023411775.1 Bacteroidota bacterium
GAACGCTATAAACAACTCCATGGAAAATTCGCGTTTGTTCCGTTGATCAAACGCCGCATTCCCATTATCGCCGACGACTATGTGAGCATGGACTTTGGTACCGGCGCTTTGAAAGTAACACCAGCACATGACATGAACGATAATATGCTGGGACAAAAGCATAATCTCGAGGTGGTTGATATACTTAACGAGGATGGTACTTTGAATGAAGCTGCGCAGATCTTTATCGGAGAAGACAGGTTCGAAGCCCGCAAGAAAATTGTAAAGGAACTGGAAGAAAAAGGCTATCTCGTAAAGACCGAAGATTATACCAGTGAAGTAGGTTATAGTGAAAGAACTGATGTGGTGGTTGAGCCCAGGCTAAGCCTGCAATGGTGGGTGGATATGAAAAAGATCTATGGACCCGCTTTACATGCGGTCGAGACAGACGAGATAAAATTCTACCCGGCGAAGTTTAAGAACCTGTATCGCCACTGGATGGAGAATATCAAGGACTGGTGTATCAGCCGCCAGCTATGGTGGGGACAAAGAATACCCGCCTGGTACGACGCCGAAGGAAGATTTGTGGTCGCTGAAGATGAAGCCAGCGCGAAGAAAATGTTCCAGGAGCAGTATTCTATCCCCGATGCAAAGCTGACGCAGGATGAAGACTGCCTCGACACCTGGTTTAGCAGCTGGCTATGGCCATTTGAGGTGTTTAAAGGTTATAGCAATCCTGGTAACGCCGATGTAAAATATTACTACCCTACCAACACCCTGGTCACAGCGCCTGAGATCATCTTTTTCTGGGTTGCCCGGATGATCATGGCAGGTTTTGAATACAAACATGAAAAGCCTTTTAGTGAGGTTTATTTCACGGGTATAGTGCGCGATAAGATCGGCAGGAAAATGAGTAAGCAGTTGGGGAATTCACCCGACCTGCTGGAAATGATCGACACCGATGGCGCCGATGCCGTTCGTTTTGGTATCATGATCTCCTCTCCCGCCGGAAATGACCTGATGTGGGACCAGGCGGGAAATGAACAGGGAAAATTTTTTATCAATAAAATGTGGAATGCCCTGAAACTTGTGAAAATGTGGCAGGGCCGAACTATCACCAGCCTTGACCCCGAAGCCAGTGGATCGGGAACCTCGCAATTTGCAGTGGACTGGTTTGAAAACAGGCTGAGCGAGGTTAAAATGCAGCTGGATTCACAGTTTAAGGATTTCCGGCTGAGTGAGTCGTTAAAAACTCTTTATTCCCTGATCTGGGATGATTTCTGCAGCTGGTACCTCGAATGGATCAAACCAGGTTTTGAACAGGCGATGGACCAGGCGGTGTATGATAAGACCATTGACTATTTCGAACAGCTGATGCAGTTGCTGCATCCATTTATGCCGTTTGTTACCGAAGAAATTTATCACCAGCTTCGGGATAGAGAAGATGACATCACGATATCTCAATACCCGGACATCAAAAATCCCGACAACAAAATACTTGAAAAAGGAAACCTGCTCAAGGAAGTGATCACCGCACTTCGTGATGCCCGAAATAAGGCGCAACTGAAAATGAAGGATACGATCAGGCTGCATATCATGACAGATGGTAAAGACCATTACAAGGATATCGAAACAATACTGGCTAAACAGGTAAATGCGGAATCAGTTGCTTTCACCAGGGAGCCGGTCAGCAATTGTATAAATGTTGTTGTTCAAAAAGATAAATTCTTTATTGAGACTACAACCGAGCTTGATACGACTTCACAAAAAGAACAGCTTCAAAAGGACCTGGACTACTACAAAGGATTTTTGCAGAGCGTTGAGAAAAAACTGGGCAATGAAAGATTTGTTCAAAATGCAAAATCTGAAGTGGTCGAAATTGAAAGGAAGAAAAAAGCCGATGCTGAAGCCAGGATCAGGGCGATTGAAGAGAGTTTGGCAAACTTATCATAAGGACACGTAGAGCTCGGAGGAAACACGAAGGGCACAATGGATACTTGAAGAATGGTATCTTTCCCTTACCTATCCTCCAGTTGATCTCGTCAATCAATTCTACTATTTTGGGAAAATACTTACAGGTAGAATAAATTCAAATACCGTCTCTTTTCTGCCTGTAAAAAGATCATCGTCCAGCAGGCGGGCTACGCGAAATCCAAAGCTTAGCTCGTATTGGTTCCACCATTTGGTATCTACATAGATCTCTGCCCCGGCACTGCGCTGATCTGCAGTAATACTGTGATCATTTGAATACAATTTGGTGAAATCAAAAAATCCGTTAGCCCTTACGCGTAGTAGGTAAAGTATATTGGCAAATCCCCAATCGGGATACACAATGGGTAGATGATAATTGACTGAACCCCGCCACATTCGTGCGGCATACGCTTCATTAAAACCCCTCGAATAGGCAAACCGGTTTCCAAATAAAACATTCACGGTATCTCTTTGTTGAAAAGCGCCGGTCAAAACCAGGTTATGCGTTGAGGCAATACCTGGCAGGTATAATGCAGCATTTCCGAGGAATTGCCAGCTGGTGAAATTGGTGATCGCATGGCGGTGCTGCGCCACAACAGAATATCCGAGACGGGGAAAAATATGCTGTACAGCCGACTCGACCTGCTCACTAAAACTAACCCGGTGTGATAAATAGCTAAAATTTGAATTCGTAAAATCAGCCTTTGCGGCACCTTTGATCCTGTCGCTACGAAAAACATAATCCATACCGGCACTGAAGTTTTTAAAAGTTCGGCCGCTGGTAAAGCTAAGCGGTACGCTTAAGCCGACCCTTGCATCTAATTGATCCCAGGTCCTGGTTTTGTCATCAATCTCCTGGTTGCGGTCAAATGTATATTGCAGGCCGCCTACGAGGTATGGAAACCAGGCACCGTAAATGCTATTAAAGCCCACCGCGTTGGTGTTGTCGTTCTGGTTGTACAAATAATACAACTCCGTTTCCAGGGTATTCAACACATTCTGCCCATAAAGTGAAAAGGAAAATTCAGGATCTTCATAATAGGGACGCCAGCTGTGAAAGTTCAACAGCCTCGTACCCTTTTTGTATTTCGAGGTTGGAAAATTTCTCTCCACCGACCGACCTGACAAAAGTTTGGGTGATAAAGGCGTTGCAACCGGATAGGCTTCGAAAATTTTCTGATCATCTTTAAAAAGTACCTCATCAGCCTGCCAGCTGCTAATTTGTTGTTGTTGCAACTGGTAACCTTCCGCCGTAAATTCTGACCAGGTGAGCGTGCCGGAAGGGCCGGCATTTACAAAGTATTTTCCTTCCGATCCATCAGTAATCTTGTAGATCCTTCTATCCGACAGGTTTACAGAAAAAATATTATCGCTACCCTGGTACGAAGCGGTAAAATAAACATTGTTACCGGCTACAGATGGATAACCAACAATGGTAAAACTTTCAGGAGTCAGACGTATGATATTGCCCGTTGTAATATCGACCAGGGCAAGTGCCATCCGACCATCCTGGAAGCGAAGGGCGGTGACCAGAGTGTTGTCATCGACAAATTTTGGATCACTAAACTGACTTACATCCGCGTTGCGGATTTCTTTTTCGATCCTGGAACTGTTTACATCTAGCACATGCAGGCTGGATCTTCCATCCTCGTCATATTCAACCGCGACAATTTTATTACCGTTCTCGGATAAGTCGGGTGTAAAATATTTCGAACGATGGGTTAATGTTCTTTGCTGACCGGTCTCTATGTCCAGCAATTTGATCACACTATAGTCCCGCCACCGCCATCTTGGATCATTCTCAAAAGCTGTGTATACGATCTTACCATTTCGATACGAAAACTGGTCATCGGCTGAAATATCCCGGGTACGCAACCTGTGCTCCTCATTGCCAACTTTCACGTAAAAGGCAGTACGGTGCCTATAGGTTTGTTTCACATACAGCAATGAATCAGCCCCTGCCTGGTAAGGGAATAAATAATTGGTAACATAATTTTTATTAACTGGAAAAATATATGATGGATTACCCTCACCGGGTCTGGTCGCGTTTTGCGTTTGCACGCTGCTTAACTGAAGATTTTTGCCCAGTTGTTTATAGCTGTTGACCGCATCCGACCGAAAAGTTTTATAGTCAACACCCGAATATTTTTTTATCGCCTTTTGAAAAGGATAAAATAAACCCTGGAAAGCGCTTGCATCTTTTGTCACTTTTGACCAGAAATCACTTCCATAACTTTGGTATCCATGGTTAACCAGCCAGTAACCCAGCTGGTAATGCGAGGGGACATAATCTTTCAATGAGCCATTGCGCATCTTCATCCAGGTATAATCCTTTCCTGCCTGCCAAACAGCCGGGTAAGCGTTCATAAAAACCGGTAACCGCCCCCTGCCCTGCCGCGTTCCAACGGTCTCATGGTACACCGCATCACCTTCGTAAAACCAGTCGGGGATACTGGCGTTTGTAGCCAAAGCATAACCTTCTTCTCCAAATAAAATTCCCATCAACCTGCTGATACCATTATTAAAATGGTTGTATTGCTGCACGTGCCTGTATTCATGAATGGCCAGTTGATCGAGCCAGGACACGCTCCCCTGGTCGAAGTTGTTGGGTGGTGGTGTGAGGTAGAATTCACTTCGATATGGGCCAAGTCCCACATAACCGTTGGCGATGACGGTTTTATTTTGCAGAACAATGCTGATTTTCTTTAACTGACTTATTTGGAATCCGGCATTTGCAGACGCCTGGTCATGTACTAATGCCGCCACTCTTTGTGCCTGGCTGTCCAGCCCTGATGGAAATATGATCCGTGCGGTATCTGTATTAATTTGTCTCCATTTTACACCGGGCGGTGTTCCTCCAAATCGTTGGGCATTTAGACCCGCACATAATAACAATAAAATTAAAGCTAAAGTCCATTTCTGCATGTATAAATCTTATTTAGGAAAGTTAAGCTAAATCCATGCACACTGGTCATCGTTCAAGGCTCTGTTTCACTTTTTGCTCAAAAGCCTCCATCGACATAGCATCCTCAACCTTGAAATCCCCGATCCTGGTTCTGCACAGACTACTTAAATAGGCACCGCAACCCAGTAATTTTCCAAAATCATGGGCAAGGCTACGGATATAAGTGCCCGTACTACAAACAATACGAAAATGAACCTGGGGCAATTCGATCTTTGTGATCTCGAACTCTTTCACATTTACCTTTCTTGGCTCTATCACAACTTCTTTTCCCTGCCTTGACAGTTCATAAACCCGTTTACCGTTGATCTGGATGGCAGAATGTGCGGGTGGTATTTGCAATATATCACCAGTTAAAGGCCGGGTTGCCGAAATTATTTCCGACTCAGTCAAGTGTTCAAATGGCTTGAAATCTACCGGTTCCTGTTCCAGGTCGTATGACGCGGTGACGGCACCCAGCGTAAATGTGCCGGTGTATTCTTTCTCCTGCGCCATATACTCGTTTATCTTTTTGGTAAACTTCCCTGTACAAATGATCAGTAAGCCTGTAGCGAGCGGATCGAGCGTTCCTGCATGACCGACTTTTTTAATGCGCACCAGGTTGCGGATCTTACGTACTACGTCAAAGGATGTCCAGCGAAGTGGTTTGTCGATCAACACCAGTTTCCCTTCCTCAAATGTATTCTGTGTATCCATGGCGCAAATGTCGGGTATTGAAAGCGAAATTAGGGGCTGGCGTTATTTACAAATCATTTATCGAATTCTTAAATCGACATTCTCGTTTTCAGTTCGAGATACTTGTTTACTGTATTTACGGTAAGATTTTCAGGTGTCGTTAAAATGGAAAGGATCCCGTTTTTGTGAAGCTCTTTTACCATCAGTCTTTTCTCAAAGGAAAATTTCTCCGCGATGGTCTGGATATAAATATCCTCGAGTTTGGTGGCTTTTTTTGTTGTCAACGATTTGAGCTCTGTATTCTCAAAAAACACAACGAGCAAAAGATGATATCGTGCAATGCGTTTCAATGCCGGCATTTCCCGTTGCAGGCTTTCCACAGACTCAAAATTTGTAAAAAGGACTAACAGTCCCCGGTTGCTGATGCGGTTGCGGATTACGGAGAACAGTTTTTCAAAATCTGCTTCCAGGAAACGGGTTTGTTGTTTATAAAGGGTCTCCAGGATCAGGTTCATCTGTGTGGTCTTCTTATCTGCAGGTATAAACGCATCCAGGTTTTCAGCGAAGGTGATAAGGCCCGCTTTATCCTGTTTTACAAGGGCTACATTCGAAAGAACAAGTGCTGCGTTTATCGCATGATCCAGGAGGGTCATGCCGCCAAATGGCATTTTCATCACCCGGGCTTTGCTGATGATGCAATAGATCTGCTGGCTGCGCTCATCTGTATAATTATTTACCATCAAAGCATCCTTTCGCGCGGTGGCCTTCCAGTTGATGGTGCGGAAATCATCGCCCCTTACATATTCTTTGATCTGCTCAAATTCGAGGCTATGCCCCAATTTCCGGATACGTTTTACGCCGGCTTCCTGCAGGCGGTTACTCACAGCCAGCAGCTGGTAACGGCGCATCTGAATATAGGAGGGATATACTTTCACCATTTGCCGGGCGGGGAATGTATATCGCCGTTTTACCAGTTGTAGAGGTCCGTGGGCAAATACATTTATATTATCAAAAACATATTCGCCCCTTGTTAAGGGCTTTAAGAAATACTCGATCTCCTCGGATTGTTTGCTTTCAATTCTTTCCCTGCGCAGCCAGTTGCGCTCCTGGAACTGTACGGGCAATTCATCGATCACACGCAGGCTTACAGTAAAGGGGTAACGATTCTCCAGGTGAATGGTTACTTTGTTGGAATCGCCGATACTAAATCGTTCGGTTGTATTACGCCGGGCATCTATACCTTTTCTCCTGCTATAAAGCAGGTAACTATCAATTACGACAGCGAGTGCCAGCATTAATAAAACGAGTACCGCGATCTGGAAAAATGCGGGCTGAAAATAACTCAATACAAATATCACCGAGACTACCCCGGCAATATAGTAAACGATATTATTCAGATAAAACGACCGCATAATAAGATAACATTTAAACCAGATCCCAACCCCTACTTACCAATCAACAATTCCTAATCGCCAATCCCAGCTACCTCGGCACATCCATCCCATGAATAATCTGTTGCAATACCTCGTCCTCCGTTACACCTTCCATTTCTTTATCAGGTGCGAGTATGATACGATGACGCAGTACGGGGATCACAACTTCCAGAATATCCTCTGGTGTTACAAAATCGCGGCCCTGCATGGCTGCAATCGCTTTTGAAGCGTTCATCACTGAAAGCGAAGCGCGTGGTGAGGCACCGAGGTAAATGGATTTATGATTTCTTGTCTGGTGAACAAGTTTGGCAATAAACTGTAACAACTTTTCTTCTATCAGGATGTCCTTGATCTGCCGCTTGAGTGCGTTGATCTGCTCACCATTTAATACGGGACTCACCACTTCACTTGCCCTGGTATTGCCCATCTGGTGAAACTTTGAAAGTATCTCGTATTCCTCGTTCTCATTGGGGTATGGAACAACGATCTTAAAAAGAAAGCGGTCAAGTTGTGCTTCCGGCAAACGATAAGTTCCTTCCTGCTCAACCGGATTCTGCGTAGCCATCACAATAAAAGGTGCCGGCAAAGGATACGTCCGTCCGTCTACAGAAGCCTGTCTTTCCTCCATAACTTCAAGCAAAGCAGACTGTGTCTTTGCCGGGGCACGGTTAATTTCATCTACCAGAATGATATTGCTGAAAATAGGGCCTTTTTTGAATTCGAAAACTGCACCTGAGGGGTTGAAAACCGGCGTACCCAATACATCGGAGGGCATCAGGTCGGGTGTAAATTGTATCCGCGAAAAACCTGCGCTAACACTCCTGGCGACCAGTTTGGCAGTTAATGTCTTAGCAACTCCGGGCACTCCCTCAACCAGTACATGCCCATCTGCAAGCAGAGCGGCCAAAATAAGTTTTACCATTTCATCCTGTCCTACAATCACTTTCCGAATCTCCCCACGGATGGCCATCACTGCTTCATTTAGTGCTGTCAAATCAGTGCGGGGCTGAAATATTTGTTCTTCCATGTTTAGCTTTCTCCTTCCTTTTAGGATGCCGTTGCGGCTTTAGGTTTGTTTATAAAAATTTTCCAGTTGTTTATGGAACCAGGCAAGCTGCTTATCGCTTACCGTCTCAATCTCATCAAGCTGGCGGATAAAGGAAACAATATTTTCGATCTTTTCCTTATCGGCGCCTGATTTGGCCTGCAGGTTCTTTTCAAATGTTTCATCCAGTACTGATGTCGCCAGTTTATACCTTGACCGGATATGCTCAAGAAAATAGGCCGACATCTTTTTGCAAAGGTTCTTGTGGTCACCTTTATCATGATATAAGCGGCCAATTGTTTTTACAAAATCCAGTGAATCATTTTTGGGTTTTGTAATAACGGGTATGATGCGCTGCTTTCTCCTCATTTCCATTAATACATAAACAAGCAGCGCAAGCAACGCCGTAAGCAGAGCCCATTTCAGGGAGGGATGTTTTAAGAAACCATCAATCCAATTGGCTTTTTTCCTTGGTCCCTGTCTTTTGGCATTAAAGTACTCGTCCCAAACCACCCTGGTTACACTGGGTGAAATGAGAGACATCATATTTTCGTAGTAACTGATATTTTTTTTATGCAACAAAAAATAGTTTGTAAAAGCCATGGGCGCCAGGTGAACAAACAGGTTCCCATCCCCTGCTTTGAGATGAATCAGGTTGGGCTTATCTTCTTTATTATAACCCAGCACTGTTGCTGTCGAGCTGTCAACCTTATAAAAATAAAAGTCAAATCTTTTTCCCGGGTAAGAGTAAACAGGGCTGGAAGGGAAGGGCGGTTTTGCCAGGGATAAGCCGATCAGGTCAGCACCTTCAGTTTGTTCAAAATAAAACATCAGCCCTTCCGCCGAATTAGCATCGCATTTTAAGATCTTGCTGGCGGCAAACGATATATTCATCGTGCTGATAAAAACATCATTTCCATTTTCTACAAAACGGATCAGGCGCTTCATTTCATCTTCGTCGGCATTGAAATATGGCGCTACGACGATCAGGGCCTGGTCGGGATCGTAAGTCGATAAACCTTCCCAATAACCTGGTTCTTCCCGGCTGGATGAAACCTTTGCTTCCGGGAATAATTGTTTCAGACTTTCGTAAGCCACATAAGTGCCATAAGGGATCTTGTCCCGCTTCAGGAAGGTAACCCGGTCATTAAATTTTCGGTTTTTGCCAACCGTATTGCCAAGCAATAAGCTAAGCATGCCGAGTATCACCACCCCTATGAGTATATGTGGTATATATCTTTTCACCAGTTTAGTCTCTGTCTGAAATTTTCAAAATCATTTGCTATGTGGCCATATTTTTCAGTGTCAATTGCGAACTGACCATACCAGCTGTATTCATAGTGACGTGTCAGTCGTGAAAAATCGTCGTACATGTTGGTTCCGTGCAATTGCATCATATAGTCGAAATTGGTACCGTCCTGGCGGTATTGGATCTTACCGGTATCAGAAAGTTCCCGCAGCAGGCGGAGGAACATCAGCCTGACCGCAAACCTGTAATTGCCGGCGC
>JAEYOL010000173.1 GCA_023411775.1 Bacteroidota bacterium
ATGGATATCTTTTATTGGGAGCTGCTTCCTATGGAAACCAGAAACAGTTTTCTCAACCTTATAATTTTGGTCCTAAACCGGAAGATCATTTGACGGTGCGGGAGTTGGTAGAAATTGCTATTGATAACTGGGGTAGTGGTTCCTTTGTGACTGGCGGATCTGGTGAAAAGCCTCATGAAGCGAAGCTTTTGCACCTTGATATCTCTAAAGCTATGGCAGAATTGAATTGGAATCCCAAGCTCAATGCCAGGGAGTCCATTGATTGGTCGATATCCTGGTACAAGACTATCAGTTCAAAGCAGGCAGAATTTACTTTTGAACAAATCGACAAATATCTCAATAGATGATTTTCAGCCCCACCGATCTTGATGGTGTATATATCGTTGAATTACAGCCTTTTGTAGATAGCAGGGGATGGTTTGCGAGAACTTATTGCAAAAATGAGTTTACCCAGATAGGGCATAAAGGAGAATGGGTTCAACTAAACCATTCATTTACGAATAAAACAGGTACAATAAGGGGAATGCATTTCCAATTACCACCTTACAAGGAAACAAAATTAGTTAGATGTATTGCAGGGGCAGTTTTTGACGTTGTGGTTGACTTACGCAAAGGGTCTAATTCGTTCTTGAAATGGACAAGTATCTTATTAAGTGCCGAAAACCGAAAGATGATATACATTCCAGAAGGATTTGCACACGGTTTTCAGACGCTTCAGGATAATTGCGAGTTGTTGTATCATCATACTGCCGCATACATGCCTGGATGGGAGGGGGGGATTAGATATGATGATCCTTTTGTAGGTATTAATTGGCCATTAGAAGTGTCCGAGATTTCGGAAAGAGATCAAGCTTATCCATTAATAACAGAAAGTTTTAAAGGCGTTTTATGAATTGTAGATTTTGTCAGACAGAACTTGAGAATATATTTATTGACCTGTTTCATTCACCTGCTTCCAACTCTTTTTTAAGTCTAGAACAGCTAAATGAACCGGAAATTTACTATCCATTAAAAGTCTACACCTGCCACAATTGTTTTCTTGTTCAGATTGACGAATATAAAAAGTCCGATAGCATTTTTGACAATTCGTATGTTTACTTTTCATCTTATTCAAAAAGCTGGTTAGAGCACGCACGGCTATATGTTGATATAATGATTTCGCGGTTTGGATTCAACGAGAAATCATTAGTCTCAGAAATAGCTTCCAATGACGGTTATCTGCTACAATATTTCGTGCAAAAGAATATCCCCTCATTAGGTATAGAACCTACGGCAAATACTGCAGAAGTTGCTAAAGGGAGAGGGGTTGATTCAATTGTAGATTTTTTCGGCGTCAGGCTTGCAAATGATTTGGTAGCAAGAGGTATAAAGGCAGACTTGCTATTAGGAAACAACGTATTGGCCCATGTACCGGATATAATTGATTTCACAAAGGGGTTGAGTATTTTCCTAAAAGCTGGCGGTGTTGTTACAATGGAATTTCCACACCTTGTACGGCTAATTGAGAATAATCAGTTCGATACTATATATCATGAGCACTTTTCATATCTTTCATTTACTACAGTAAGTAAAATATTCAATGCAGCCGGATTGGAAATGTTTGATGTGGAGGAGTTGCCAACGCATGGAGGGTCATTAAGGATATTTGCAAAGCACAAGGAGGATCACTCGAAAACTGTATCCGGCAATGTATCTTCAATGCTTGAAAAGGAGAGTAAAAAAGGGATATCAGATTTAAAGTATTATTCCGGCTTTCAATCAAAGGTTTTGAATATCAAGTTGGACTTGTTGAAGTTTTTGGAAGAACAAAAACGTACGGGAAAGACGGTGGCAGCTTATGGCGCTGCAGCCAAGGGAAATACATTATTGAACTATTGTGGGGTGAAATCAGATATGATCAGTTTTGCTGCGGACGCCAACCCGCACAAGCAAAACAAATTCCTGCCGGGTAGCCATATTCCAGTGGTAGACGAACAGCATTTGAAGAATTCAAAACCAGACTATGTAATGATCCTTCCCTGGAATATTAAAGAAGAAGTTATATCGCAGCTAACCTATATTCGGGATTGGGGCGGAAAGTTCGTCATTGCCATACCTGAGTTTCATATATTATAAGATGAAGAAGGTACTTGTGACCGGCGCTACTGGCTTCATAGGCAACTATGTAATCAATGAATTACTTGACAAAGGCTACAATGTTGTAGCTACGTCAAGGGACAAAACGAAAGCGTCATTTACCAAGTGGTTTGATAAAGTAAAATACATTCCATTTGACCTGAAATCCTGGCAAAGTGATATAGACTATTATTCGTTTTTTGAGAACCCCGATTTGTTAATACATCTTGCCTGGGAAGGATTGCCTAACTATAAAATGCCCTTCCACGTTGAGGAGAATCTACCTTCACATTTCAGGTTCCTAAGTAATTTGATTCACTATGGATTGAAAGATTTGACGGTAGCTGGTACTTGTTTCGAATATGGGATGCAGGAAGGTCTTCTAAATGAAGAAATGCCAGCAAAACCCTCGAATTATTACGCTATTGCGAAGAATTCTCTAAGAGAAAAATTGGTTCAGCTTCAGGAACGCCAGAAATTTCAATTGAAATGGGTTCGACTGTTTTATATGTTTGGAGATGGTCAAAATCCAAATTCGCTATTTTCGCAACTCATGGGCGCATTAGAGAGGGGTGACAAGGTTTTTAATATGAGTCCCGGAGATCAATTGCGGGACTTTCTGGAAATAAATAAGGTTGCGGAATATATTGTCGCAATCGCAGAGCAGAACAAGGTAACTGGCATAATAAATTGTTGTAGTGGTAAACCCATTGAAGTGAAAAAGTTTGTCATCGATCTTCTTCGTGAGAAAGATGCTACTATTGAATTGAACCCTGGTTATTATCCTTATTCAGATCTGGAACCCCGGAACTTCTGGGGTGATACATCAAAATTGAAAACAATTCTATTAAATGGAAAAAAAGATAGCAGACTTCCTTCTTGAAACACGACAGAGGATAGAAACCAATGGGAACAATCCAGATTTGCTTGATGCGGCGCAAAGGTTCAATATTGAGTCCAACAAGGCTCAGTATTCTTATAACTTTAAGTGGATGGGGAGGCCTGTAATACAATATCCTCAGGATGTTTTGGCAATGCAGGAGTTGATTTGGGAAGTAAAGCCGGATCTCATTATTGAAACGGGGATTGCGCATGGTGGGTCCTTGATTTTTTACGCATCTATGTTGGAATTGGTTGGACATGGTGAGGTTCTGGGTATAGACATAGACATAAGGGAGCACAATCGCAAAGAGCTTGAAAGGCATCCGATGTTTAAAAGGATTACTATGATAGAAGGGTCTTCAATTGACAATACTATTATAGAAAAAGTGAGAGCATTTGCTGCAGGAAAACAAAAGATATTAGTTGTTTTAGATTCAAACCATACCCATGATCATGTATTTGCTGAGCTAGAAGCTTACTCTTCATTAGTATCTGTCAATTCTTACGTTGTTGTTTTTGATACTATTGTTGAATACTTGCCGTCAGACTATTTGCCCGGTCATAAACGGCCGTGGGGAATTGGGAATAACCCCTTAACTGCGGTAAGGGAGTTTCTTAAAAGTAATAAAGACTTCGAAATTGATAAAACCATCAATAATAAATTGCTTATAAGCGTAGCGCCTGATGGATACCTTAAAAGGATCAAATAGCGAAGTATTTCATGGAAACAGATAAAAATTTAGAACCGTTAGTAAGCTTTTGTATTTCTACATTTAAGCGTGGGCCTATTTTACAAAGTACGCTGGAAAGCATAAAAAGACAGACATACGGGAACTATGAGGTTATCGTGTCAGATAATGATCCTGAAGGAACTGGGCAAAGTTTTGTAGAATCGCTGCGAGATGAAAGATTCAAGTATTACAACAATGGATCAAATCTGGGGATGAAGCCAAGCTTTAATAAAAGCCTGGAGCGTTCGAAGGGCGAATATATTGTAATGATGGCTGACGATGACCCGGTTTATCCGCATATGCTGGAAACTCTGGTGAATTTGAAAAATAAGTTTCCTGGGTATGGCATGTACATGGGCGGATGTGACTGGTTTTGCTTCGATAAGGACGTCGCTGGCTTATACAATTTGCGAGTTGGGACGAATTCATGTATATCCAATAATCATGACCTGAACTTTGTGCGGGAGTATTCAACAGCTGGGTTTATAAAGAGCCTGTTTACTTTTGAAATTTTTTCTCATTTCTTATGGTCCACTTGCATTGTAAAACGGGATGTGCTGACCAGGATGGGAGGGGTACCAGATTATGGGACACCATTTTTAGGGGATTATGCGTATATGAGTATAGCTAGTACGGAAAAAGGCTGTGTCGTTATAAATAATTCCCTTGGCTGTCAAACCCTGCATAGGGAGAATTTTGGTAGAAATCAGAATGATCAGCTTACAGTATTGGCAAGAAACTTTCCTGCATATTTGGAAAATAAGCTGTCTTATTTGTCGAATTGGCAGGAGATACAGAAAATCATAAGGAAATTTTTTGGTGTCTGGATAACAGGGCATATGGCATTCTTATACCATTACTACAGAAAGAATAATTTGCCTGACAATAACTTATCACAAGTTGAAAAAGAAATATTCAAAATTGAGAGTGTCAGAGGCTACAAGATGAAGTATGTTCTGAAAAAAAGTATGCCTGGTTTACATGATTTTGCCGTAAAAGCGAAAAAAGCGTTGAGTAGGGGATAAAGAATTACTTGATGAGTAAGTACAGCATTATATTACCTGTTAGAAATGGTGGTGAATATTTAAGAGAGTGTATTAATAGTATACTAGCACAGACGCTAACCGATTTTGATTTTATCATCCTTGAAAATTGCAGCACTGATAATACACTACAGATTGTTTCCTCTTACGATGATAAAAGGATAAAAGTTTTTTCGTCTTCTTTACCTCTAAGTATGGAGGACAATTGGCGCCGGGTTTTGGATGTCTCAAAAAATGAGTTTATGACCCTGATCGGTCATGACGATTTATTGGACAGTACTTATCTGCAGGTAATGGACGATTTGATCAGTAGATATCCTGACGCAACTTTATTTCAAAGTCATTTTCGATATATTGATTCGGATGGCAAAGAGATCGGCAAATGTAAGCCAATGAAGGAGAAGCAATTACCTGCGGAGGTAATTCACAACTTTTTTCATAACAAAACCGACCTGATGGGCACGGGGTTTATGATGAGGAGTAGAGACTACGATCAAGTAGGCGGAATTCCCTCTTACCCAAGTCTTCTATTTGCTGATATGCAGCTTTTTATTGAACTTTCCAGGAGATCATATTTCGCTGTAGCACAACAAGAATGTTTTTCTTATAGGAGGCACTCTGCTTCTACAACATCTTCTTCAGCAGATAGCCGCTTTGTTGATGCTTTCGAACAGCTTATTGGCTATCTTTCTCAGCTTAAGAGTAAGGACCCTATATTGGGAGAGGTTATTACAGAAGAAAGTAGTGAACTGTTGCGACAATACTGTCAATCCATTACACACAAAATTTTAAGGACACCACGTCAGTATCGCCATAACTCGTCAGTTAATGATGTAATAGAAAAGTTTCGAAAGTTTGCAGAGATATTAGGAAATAAGTCATTTGAACCGCTTAATTATAAGAAGATTAAGATCGGAAAGGCAATAGATGATTCCCAGGTTTTACACTGGTTATTTCTTGGTTTTAAAAGAGTATTTCCGAAGCCTTTTTTGCGGTAGGCGAATGGTTTAACGGTCTTGTAATTTACAATAATAACGCCTATTATGTTTAAAATTTACAACATACTAAAATCAGCAGCACCTTTCTTTCTGTCACATTTCTTTCAGCTCTTATGATAAATAGCTGTAGTAAAGATAACGACGCAGGGCCTCCAAAAAATAAAACTAATTTGGAGAAACTTACTGCAAAAACCTGGCAGGTGGTGAGACTTATCAAAACCTAACGGGTACACGCACCCATTATTTGAGAGGTGGTGAAAATACAACCGGAGTTGATATTGGTGCTATGAAATTCAAGTTCAACGCTGATAGAACGGGCACTCATACAGATATCAGCGGTGACAGTTTTAATACAACCTGGAAATTCACATCTCCAGATGAGTCAATTCTTCGAATTACCGTAAATGGAACCGTAGAGTATGATTGGCTTCTTATGGGTATCGAAGAGTATAGAATTCTGACATCTTCTTTGTATGGTAATAACGGCCTTATTGTGGCGAAATATATACCTGCGCAATAGGCTATTTGGGGACTTTTATCAACCCCCTCAACCACATCGCCCCGTATTGTTTTATATAATAAATTGCTGCAAAAATATACCAGCGCCAGTCAGGATAAAATTTTTTCATGAAGCGGGCATGGTTTTTTATCCCGGTTTTGCGGGTTTGCAACAGTTTATCTTTGTCAATGCTTCCCTTGTGTATATGCATCACTTTGGCTTCGGGCAGGAAATGAATGGTATAACCCAGCTTTTTGAGATCCCAGCACCAGTGCACATCTTCGATATACATGAAAAAATCTTCTGCCAGCTTTTTACCCGGTAACTGCTCAATTATCGATCTCGGGAAAAGCATAAAGGCACCCCAGACCCAGTCGCATTCGACTGCAGCCTGGTGATCGAAATAGTGATGCAGCATCAGTTTCCCCTGCTTTTGTTTTGGCAATAGCCTGAAAAATGGGAATACTTCCGCCAGCTCCCAGCCAATCGTTCTGAACTTGCGGCAATTGTACTGGATGCTTCCATCAGGGTATTGAAGCTGGCAGGTGACCATGCCCACCCCCGGATGCGAGCTGATATAATCATAGCAGATCTTGGGCGCATTATTGATCAGCTCGGTATCGCTATTGAGCAAAAGGATATAATCGCCGGAGGAATGGGTAATGCCCAGGTTATTACCCCCTGCAAAACCTGTATTTGTCGGGCTTTTTATCAATTTGATACCAGGACATTCTTTCAAAAAATCATCAGGGTTACATTCCGACGAGGCATTGTCGACCAGCACAATTTCATATTCGAGCCCGGTCAGTTTTTCACGGATGGAACGAATGCAGTTGACCGTAAGCCGGAATGTATTGTAATTGATGATGATGATCGATAACTGCATAAGGTCTACGGGACTTTATAAAAAAAGCGTTTGTTGACAATGATCCCTGGAGTGAATTTGACCAGGTAAAAAACATTAATACAATAATTCCGGAAGGCGGACCAGCTGTACCTGGATCGCCCGCCCCGGAAAATCTTTTCGATAAGTAAACCTATGCCAAACACCGGGATTTCGATGATGAATATTAAAAGCATGAATAAGAACCAACCAACACCATACTGCTTGCGGATTCGAAGCATCATCGAGATCATGATCTGGCGTCCTTTCCGGTTCCAGAGGTTCCTGCTGTTTTCATTTTCATCGGTATCATAATAGGAGCCGCTGGTGGCGCCACCCAGGTGGATGACCTGCGGCGTATTGTAGAGGTATAATGCTCCATGTTTTTTTAACCGGCTACACCATTCTATTTCCTCGGCATACATAAAGAAATCCTCGTCCATCATTTCCTTCTGCGCCAGCTCGCGGGTGGTTAGAATGAAAGCACCAACGATCCAGTCCACCTCCATTCTTTCTTTGACCGTGCTGACACTCGGTACTTTTGTTTTTAAGCGGTAACCCCAATACCTGATAAAACGGCCGAGATAGGGGAGGGGAAGCAGGAAATTTAAACCACCTATGATAAAATGCGCCCCGGAGATTTGATGCGAGCCATCGGGATTCAGGAGTTGCACACCAGCTGCGGCGGCGTTAGCTTCCGACTTAAACAATTCGAGCGCTTTATCCAATGCCCCATCACGAATGATGGTATCGGTATTCAGAATGAGGACATAGTCGCCCTTTGCAGCCTTGATCCCTTCATTATTAGCCCTGGCAAATCCAGCGTTGTAGGTCATCGGTATCCAGGATATGGAAGGATATTTTTCCAAAACCAACTCCCGGCTATTGTCTTCCGAAAAATTGTCAACTACAATGATCTCAAATGAATGCCGTTTTGTTTCTGCATAGATGCTCTCTGCACAATCCAGCACCAGTTGAGGTGATTTATAATTGACCAGTATTATTGAAAGATCCATTTGTGACATATTACAGCCAATTTCACCCGGTATGGATACACAAACGATATACTACGATTTCTTTCTGGATTTTAATACCAACAAAACCGCACACGCTAGCACGATCAGCAGCGAAAGGATGCCGCCAACCAGGCTTATCGTCATTCCTTTTTTGTATGAGGCAGGTTCGAATACAAAACGTATCGTATGCTCACCCGCCGGTACATTGATTGCGCGAAGAAGGTAATTGACACGGGCTATCGGTACTTCATTTTCATCTACGTATGCTTTCCATCCATAAGGATAATACACTTCACTAAATACCGCGAGCTGGTTGCTGGCCGCTTTGCTTTGATAAATGATCTCGTCGTTGATATTTTTCACCAGCGTAATGCTGGCAGCGCTGTCAAATTGCGGCGGCGTGATCTTCGACTGCTCACGTTTATCGGCTACTGCGGAATCCCTGGTAGGCAGACTGTCGAGTGCCAGCATCTCTGCGTCCGCATTGTCTACAAAGCGAATGCCTTTTACAAACCAGGCCGCGCCATATGCTCCCTGGTTCAATTGTGCCACCGGTTTATTGGTGGATGGATCATTAACGATAAAATATTTTGCATTCAGCATGTTGAACACTTCCATATTTCCCTTGTTCAACTGGTGATCGATCAGGTCCTGGTACAGCCCCAGTTTGGCAGGGCTGTATCCACCCAGGGAATTATGAAAATAAGATGCCCGCGCATTGCCATCAAAAGGATTACCGACCGACTGATCGACGACACGGTAGTAGCCGGTGTCCCTTTTGATCTGCAGGTCAGCATTGGTGGGAATAAAGCCCTGCAGGTATTCATCTTCCGACACAAAATGTTCTTTATTGAGATAACGGCTATCGACCGTTATCAGGTCAATGAATGAAAGTGCAGCCAGCAGGCCTACCGCCAGAACAGGCTTGATTTTTTTTCTGTATCCTAGCCAGATCACGAATGCACCCAGCAAGGCGTAAATAAATAAACGGAACAGGTCGCTGCCAAACATTTCCTTCCGGTCTTTTGAAAGGGCACCATACAAATTGTCGGTGATCGACGTAGCCTGGCTACTCATTTGCGGCGTTGGGGTATTGCCCTGGCTCATCATCTGCGTAAGCTGGCTGGTCAGGGTTTGCTTATTGAAATTGTCTGCGTCGCTTCTATATGATGCACCAATATACACGGCAACGAGGATAAAGAGTAGTGCACCGAATGTGATGGCAGCAAACTTGATCTTCTTCAGGAACACAGCCCGGTCGTACTGGCCATAAAAAATTTGTTGCACCGCCAGCGATGCCATCAGGGCAATGCTGAGTTGCGGCACCATCAGGGCCATCGAAGGCGCACGAAATTTATTGAGAAAAGGTACATTATCAAACAGGAAATAGTTGACGGCGGCCAGATTGCTTCCCCATGCCAGAATAATAGGAATAAGGGTGCCGGGTATCAGCCAGCATAAATACTTTTTTGGAATAAAAAACAACCCTGCGATCGCCAGCATGCAAATGATCGATCCAAAATAAACTGGCCCTGAGGTGCTGGGCTGACTTCCCCAGTAAGGCGTCATGCGACTATAGAAGTAATTAGCTACTTCCTGTGGCAAGCCTGACTCACGCAACGCATCGATCACATGACTTTCTTCACCAAATTCAGCGGGATTATTACTACTGCCAAAATAATTGGGGAGAATGAACGTGAGCGTTTCTTCCTTGCCATAACTCCAGCGAAATGCATAGTCTTTATCAAGTCCGCCTTCCGATCTGTTTTCTTTGTCCACGCCAATGGTCAGTTCGCTCCGCCCGCCCCGCATGGTTTCTTTTGCGTATTCATTGGTAGGCATCAGTATCACCGCAAACGAACAGGCGGCGATCGCAAAGGAAATGATCGTCAGCGCAAAGGTTTTGAAAAAATGAACGTAGTCTTTTGTCTGGATGGTTTTGATAAGAAAACCGATACCCAGGCAAAGGATCAGTATCATATAATAAAAAACAGACTGCACGTGGTTCTGTCCGAAGAAAAGTGTGCTGAATAGAACAGTGACACCAAAACCAAGAATATATTTTCGCTGCATCAGCAGGATGATACCAGCCAGCACCGCGGGGGCATAACCCATCGTGGCGAATTTGGTGATATGTCCCACGGCCAGGATGATGGCGTTATAAGATGCAAAACCATACGCGAGTGATCCAAGGATGCCGACCCAGGGTTTTAAACGCAATACCTGTGTAAGTATGTAAAAACAAACGCAGGAAAGAAAGAACAGGCCTGCAGAATGTGGCATGTTAAGTGTGAGGATGTAATGCAGCCAGCCCAGCCCGATATTATACTTGCTGCTGATCAGGATCTGGAAAGCCGGCATACCACTGTACATCGAATTGGTCCATAAGGGGTGGTAACCGAATTTTTCATAAAACTCAACAGACTGCTGCGCCATACCCCGCGTGCCCAGCATATCGTGCTGGTTGATCACCATCCCCTGCAATGCCGGAAGGCAATAGATCACCGTAACGATTAAAAATATTCCGATTGCAACCAGGTGAGGCAAGGCTTTGCTGAACAGGTTCTTATTCATAGACCATTGATATTAAGCTGCCAAAATAATGCTATTTTAGATGAAAATTGTCCATGCGTTGGCTATTATTTTTGTCAAGACTGGCTTTTATCACCGGCATCTTTTTTCTTCTTTCCGTATCGCTGCTGATCAGGGACTGGGCGCA
This sequence comes from Bacteroidota bacterium, assembly GCA_023411775.1. Lineage (GTDB taxonomy): Bacteria > Bacteroidota > Bacteroidia > Chitinophagales > Chitinophagaceae > Terrimonas_B. The sequence continues at coordinate 10,887 of JAEYOL010000173.1, forward strand.
GGATGATGCGATCACTTCAACAGTCATCACTATTGGGTATGTGATGGGCCTGTTGCTCGTACCAGTTGTCAACTTATGCTATCTTATCGTACTTTTTGTAAAGCGAAGGCTGACCGTGTATGTACCGTTGTGGCTTGTAATAGCAAACATTCTTTTTCTATTTATATTAATCTCCTATATTATTTTCCTGAATGATCCACACTATCATCCACAGTAAACCCACCCGGCTATTCCTGGTGTTGGCAGGTGTTTTTATAACCAATGCGTTGATCGCTGAATTTATCGGCGTCAAGATATTCTCCCTGGAGGAGACCTTTGGCTGGAAGCCCGCGGATATAAAATTGTTTGGAGGCAGCTATTCCTTCAATCTCACCTGCGGCGTTTTATTGTGGCCGGTTGTATTTGTGATGACCGATATCATCAATGAATATTATGGTCGAAAAGGGGTGAAGTTTCTTAGCTGGCTCACGATCGCGCTGATCGCCTTTGGTTTTTTAATGGTATTCGGAGCCATCCAAACATCGCCAAACAGTTGGTGGATCGGTAGCAAAAAAGAAACGGGGATCGAAAACATGAGTACTGCGTACAATGCCGTATTTGGACAGGGGTTGGGTATTATCATTGCCTCTATGACGGCATTCATGGTGGCGCAAATTGTAGACGTGCTGGTATTTCATCGAATAAAAAAAATGACAGGGGAGAAGAAGATATGGCTGAGGGCAACCGGTTCTACAGTGATCTCGCAGCTGATCGACAGTTTTATCGTATTGCTGATCGCGTTTTATTTTTATCCCAAGTGGGTGCCTGGGCAGGGCGAACCCTGGCCTTTCGACCAGATCATGGCTATCTGTATTGTCAACTACATTTATAAATTTATCATGGCCATCATCCTCACACCGGTCATTTACCTGGTACATGGCTGGATCGAACGTTACCTGGGCCATGAAAAGGCGGCCGAAATGAAACAGGCAGCGATGAGGGATGTGTAACGCTTTTAGTTTGTTTAAGTTGTTTAATGTAGTTTAATGTAGTTTAATGTAGTTGAATGTAGTTGAATGTAGTTGAATATCGTACTACAACCATTAAACTACCTTCAACCATTTTCAACAACCTTCAACTCAGGACAATTTTGTATTACGACATTAAACAACCATTTTCAACAACCTTCAACTCTTTCAGTAGGTATGAATGTTGTTGAATATTTGATGTGGTTGAATGTAGTTTAATGTTGTTGAATGTTGTTGAATATTGTATTACGACATTAAACAATCTTCAACCATTTTCAACAACCTTCAACTCAGGACAATTTTGTATTACGACATTAAACAACCATTTTCAACAATCTTCAACTATATCAGTAGGTATATTATTTAGGGGTTCATCTCGCCCAATGCCGGCAAATGTTCCCATTCCCAAAATTCCGTTTTTGGTTTATCATCGGGGCGCAGTTTTGGTGTTCGTATCGTAAAAACAGGATGGTAGTCAAGATCTTCCGATGGCATTTCATATCCAAGTATCTCGCGGTAGCGTTGTTCGCCCAGGTCTTCGCTCAAAAACTCTTTGGCGGTTTCGAAGGGCAGGAACAGAGGCATTCTTCCACGGTTGTCTCCATCGTTGTGAATATTACTCATCACCGAATTTGCAGCACGGGTGATCAGGCCATAACTCCAGCGTTTGATCATTTCACCGGTTTCCTTATCGGGTAACTCGGCCACAGAATAGAGGCCGGGTAGAAAGAACGTCGTTTGCTCTTTTGGTTTCACCCAATAGGGCACTTTCTTTTTCCACCCCCTGATCGCGCGGTGTTCGTAGATGCCTGTCACTGGTATCAGGCATCGCCGGTTTTTGATCTTGAACCAATAACTCTTTGGATCATCCCAGATCCTTTCGGCGCGAATATTCAAAAAGCCATTCCTGGCCACCAGCGTTGGCTCGGACTTGCTGTAAAACGGGATAATGCCCCATTCCATCAGCCTGCAATGCCATTTAAAGTCTTCGCGGTTGATATAGATGATCGGGTATTTTCCAAACACGCCAACTCCCTGCACATGGTCGATGGCGCCAAACTCCAATTCGATCTGGTCATCAAAGACCAGCCCGGGAAAATACTCACCCAGTACCCTGATATCGGTACTAAAGGAAACATCATAACACATAGTCAATATTTTTCCAATTCAGAAAGCCTCAGCCTGTGGATTTGTGATGCATATTTCAGGATCACATACAATTCTCCAAAGACCAGTTCTAAATTAGGATATATCGACTCATCGCGCCCGATCTTCCAGCTTGTTTTTTTGGAAATATATTGTCGGATGCTCGCGCTGTATTTTTCGTTCAGCTGTCTTTTTACTTTTTCCAGGTCATCGATAAAAGCCGCATAGACACGGTAACCCGAACCAGGCATGATCAACTCCTCCACTTTTTTCCGGTGTACCTCGTTTTCCAGATCGAGAATAAACCGGTAACGATCGCGGGGATCGATCGCCTGCCAGTGAGTTTTGGCGGTGGTGATATCATCGTAGTCCGTGAGCAGGATCGGTATCGCTTCGCCAATCGCCTCCTCTTCTGCATGAATGTTTTTTTGCGATACGAGCCATCGCCGGTTCACTTCCCGAAGGGCTCCCACCAGCTTGGGATGAAATGGAACAAAAACGTTGAACATGGTTTAGTTTTTCACGTGTAAGACTTCATTCATATTCGTCGTAAATCGTTGCGACAGGTATTCCGCTTTCAGCCTGTAGCGTTTTTCAAAACCCTGCACCGCGAAACGGACGCTCTCGTTGCCAAATGCGGCGTTCACATGGTCCAGGGTGGCCATCAGCTTTTTATTACGTTCACGGTCCACGGTGTCCACCAGGCTGCCCTGGATCATGTCTTCAGGCACAAGTTCCGACACAATCACGCCGCATTTCTGGTAAAAATGCCCGGGCTGGAAGATCAGGTCGAGTCCCTTCAGGGTGTACTTGATGATCTCCGTGGAGTCACTGGTAGGCACCTCGCATTGCAGGGTGATGCTGGCCTCGTGCTGCTGGTCCTGGTTTCGGAACTGGTTGGTTTTAATAAAGACATTGATCTTACCCGCACAGCTTTTTTCCCGCCGGAGTTTTTGCGCACAGGCCGCGGCATGGTTGGTAAGGGCTTCGATCATAAAATCTTTCTGGTCCGAAACCCTGCCAAAAGACCTCGAGGTGCAGATATTTTTGCGCCGTTTTTTCTCAAACTCCCATTCCAGGCAGGGGGTGCCCTTTAGCTCTTTCAGCAGGCGGAGACCAACCACGCTCATCTTGTCGCGGATCCAGTCTTCAGGCGTCCTTACCAGGTCGGCGGCGGTGTGAATACCCCGGCGGCTGAGCAGGGTGGCGTATTGTTTGCCGATGCCCCAGATATCATGCACGCTGGTATTTTCCAGCGCCTCCTGTGTGAGTCCGGGATTGGTCAGGCAGTGCACGCCAGGGCCGGGGTGTTGTTTCTTCGCGTAACGGTTGGCGAGTTTGGCCAGGGTCTTGGTAGGCGCGATGCCTACCGTAATGGGGATACCGGTATGCTGGGCGACGGTCCGCCGGATCCTCTGGCCCAGTTCGAGCAGGTTGGCGTACCGGAGTTCGGCCAGGTCCAGGAACGCTTCATCAATGCTGTACAGTTCAATCCGTGGCGCAAAGCCCGCGAGCAGTTTCATCACGCGATCGCTCATGTCGCCGTACAGCGTGTAATTGCTGCTAAAGACCGCCACGCCGTGTTGCTTTATTTTATCCCTGATCATGTATTCGGGCACGGCCATCGCGATGCCCAGCGCTTTGGCTTCCTCGCTGCGGGCGATGACGCAGCCGTCGTTGTTGCTCAGCACCACCACGGGCCTGTTGTTGAGTGCGGGGTTGAACACCCGCTCACAACTACAGTAGAAATTATTGCAATCAACCAAAGCAAACATGTTTAAAGTCTTTTGGATTGCTGATAATAGCCGTCACCACGCCCCAGATCACCAGGTCCGACTGGTTGGTCACATCGATCTCGCGCATCTTGCTATTCGCCGGCACCAGCCTGCACCTGTGTTCATTGAGTTGGAGGTATTTCACCGTGAAGCCGCCGTTGACATATGCCAGCACGATATCCCCGTTTTTGGCCTGGATTGATTTATCCACCACCAGGTGACAAAGCGGCGGCATAAAGGCATTGACCATCGACAGCCCCGTGCATTTGACAATAAAGGTCGACAGGGGGTTTCTTATCAAAAAGCTGTTCAGGTTGATCCGTTCCTCCACGTAGTCGGCGGCCGGGGAGGGAAAGCCCGCCGGGACCGATATGTCGAGATATGGTATACCCTCTGTTACGGATTTCATATTACTAAAATTATTAGCAATTTTAGCTAAAATATTTAATATCCATCAAACTTTTTGCAACCTATTGCAAATCAATTTTCCTCTCGTTAAAGGTTTAGACTTTATGACTCCGGGTCCTTTCGTAACTTTGAAATATAACTACAGCAAATGACAACCGGGCAAAACAAACCTGATCCGAAGTCCCCGCAAGCCTTGTCGAAAAGAGAAAAGATGGATCAACTATTAGAAAAGGCGGGGTTCAAACGCGGGCACAAAACAGGTGCGATATTAATGCCTCTATCGGAAGGTCAAAAGAAGGCTATGCTCAAATCCAGTGGGGAGAAGACAGCTTAACGGATTTTCAACATCGCCACCTGTCGGTAGGCCCCCACGGCTATCGGGTTAGGAATTATGAATTTGCTGGGGATCCAGGATGGCACAAGGTTTATTAAGTGGTAAAGGCACCCCCAATTCCGAATTACCAAACAGTCCTGGAGACTCATGTTGTGATTTGCTTTCAATTTCAGTTCTGACGATCTTTGATAACAACATGAAATCTGCACCGCGTGGTGCAATTAGTGTTGTGATTTGCTTTCAACATAAGGGTAAACTCTTAGACAGTTTGAATGTATTCAACCCAATCTCTATCACACCCTCGCAACCTTTTTCCTGGTTTTTTCCAAATCAAATTTCCCCGCATCCCATTGTTCATTTCTCCTGAGACCAAGCCATCTCCTGTATTCACGATACTCGGGGTGTTTGGGATCAGCCAGTATATTCTTCAGGTTTTCATATCCCCAGGCACCCCCACAGTCTTCAGGCGGGCAGGCGCCAGCACCTTCCAGGCACTGCGCACGGAGTAGTTTTTCCGGGGTGATTTGTTCGAGGGTCAACCGGTGCGTCCAGTCGTCCCCAAAATCGTAAGTATAGATATATCGCTGCAGGGGTGTCTGAAAAATTTCCTGTAATTGTAATTGCGCGGCATCTACTGTATCCATCTCCGTTTCATCCATTGGATCAGGGAATACAAGACCTATCACAGGTTTTGAACCAAAGCCCTTTGGTGAAAACTGGAACAGATGGGAATTTTTCCATCCAAATGTTTCCTGCAGCGCAGTATGCAGGCGGAGAAAAGTGAAATGTTCCGGAACTAAAAGCCTGCGCCATACCGGCGGATTTGTAATGCCCTCGAGCTGTATTTTAAATTGAAATGCCATCGTTCAAAATGGAAATTTTATTGCAGTGCTTTGGTACCGGCAGCGGTTAAAAAAAAAGAAGGTTTTTATGATTATTATTTTCCCATATCGAGAGGGTGGGGTTAAGATTAGCATTGGGTGATTTCCAGTCATGCGGTTGCATTGCTATTTCGAATTCTTCAACACATTCCTCATTCCCCAAGCATCCAGCATCTTCTGAAAGATCTCGTTGTTGTGATAGATGCCGGCAAACGCTTCGGCGCCGGGACCAAAAGCAAAGACAGGAACCATCACGGCGGTATGCCCTTTGGTAGAAATTTTTCCTTCGACCCCGCCGGTGGCAAGGTCCCCGCCGGTAAGCGTGAGTCCGCCGGTTTCATGATCGCCGGTGATAATGACAAGTGTATTTTTATCTTCTTCAGCAAAAGCCAGCACTTTTCCAATAGCCTGGTCGAAGTCGATCATTTCTTTCACCACCATGTCTACATCGTTCCTGTGTCCGCCGCCATCAATATGCGATC
>JAEYOL010000201.1 GCA_023411775.1 Bacteroidota bacterium
GGCATTTCGGCGCCTCTTATGATGTCAATACATCATCATTAAAAGCGGCTTCCAATTCAAGAGGTGGCGTAGAGATATCCCTCATTTATATAAAGAAGCCAACCGATCCCAACGCCAAAAAAATGAATTGCCCGAAATTCTAGTGGATCACCGCGCTCATAATCTTACATACACCATCTAATAACCACCCATATGTTGAAATCTGTATGCCTGTTTTTATCAGTTGTTATATTGTCTGCACTGCAACCAAGTCTTGCTCAAAACGATTCTACCCTATCGCAGCGTATAGCGAATGAATTTTGTGTCGAATTTTCAAAGAAAGATTTTGACAAATTCAAAGGCTCAGAGCTGGAAATAGGCCTGATCGCCGTTCCGCTCATAGAGAAATATAAAAAAGACATTGAGAAAGAGTGGAACCTGGCTACGGAAAATGATGAAGATTATACAAAGATCAGTGAAAGGATTGGCAAAGAAGCCATGTTTGGATGCCCCAAATTCTCGAGTTTATAAAAAACAACCTTGATGATTTCTCTGAAACTGATGAAGATGCGACGATCAAATCCATCGAAGGAACATTCCAGCGGCTGGATGAACAGGCATTTTCCACACTTGTGATCAAAACAAAAACCGGTAAGGACGAAAGGCTCTGGTGGCTGGGATACTTTGAAGGAGAGAGCGCCTTGAAATCTCCTGCCGCACTTTCAAAAAAGAACCTCACCCTGAAATACGCCGACTTGGAAGTATATGATCCCAAGCTAAAAGAATACAGGACCATCAAAGTGATCAAGAAACTGGAAGTTAAATAAGCCGGACAATAAAAAGGCCGGGCTGGCTTTAGATCCACAATAACATCGGCAACAGGAACCATGCAAACAAGGTGATCAGAATCGCCGCCACGATATTCATCACAAATCCTGCCTTTGTCATATCACTCAACCTGATATGACCACTTGCAAAGACGATCGCATTGGGTGGCGTACCCATCGGCAGCATGCTGGCACAACTTGCCGCCAGCGTCATGGCGATACCCATCATCAGTGGGTTCATACCAATCGCGTCTGCCAGGGAAGAAACGACCGGCGCAAATACGATCACCTGCGCTACATTACTCATCACCTCGCTCAGGAACATCGTCACTAAAACCACGATCAGCAGCAAAATGAACTGGTTCCCCGCAAACTGCGAAAGCCATACACCAAGCTGTTGCATGAGTCCTGCATTCTCGAGTGCCGTGGCGAGTGAGATACCTCCACCAAACAAAAGCAGGATCCCCCATGCCATTTTTTTTGTATCGTCCCATTCAAGTATCGAATCGGCATTTTCGCCCTTCGCGGGGCATATAAACAATGCGATGGCGCCTATCAATGCAATGATCGAATCATTCAACTTTACCAATGACTGACTCGCGTTGATAATATCTTTTGTGATCCACAAAGTAGCTGTTGCAATAAAGATCCCCAGCACTCTTTTCTCATTTACCGAAAATGGACCAAGTTCCGCGATCTCATCCCTGATCAACTGACGGGTGGCATGATCAGATTTTATCCGGTTGGGGAACAGCCATTTTACCATCACCCAATACAGGCTCGCCAGCAATAATACAGCCAGTGGTGTACATATCAGCATCCAGCTCAGGAAATCGACACTATAGTTATACTTTTTCTCGATGTACGCCACGTAGGCCACATTGGGTGGGGTGCCGATAATGGTGGCAATACCACCAATATTAGATGCATAAGCGATGGACAACATCAGCGTCAGGGAAAAATTTGTAATGTTGCCATCCCCTTTATTATTCTCCCGCATCACATGTATCACGGATAGCGCGATAGGAAACATCATCATGGTGGTGGCCGTATTACTTAGCCACATGCTCAGCAGCCCGGTTGAAAGTATAAAGCCCAACACAATTCTATTACCACTTGTACCAGTTATCCGGATGATGTTAAGCGCGATCCGGCGGTGAAGATTCCATTTCTCGATCGCCAGCCCCAGCATGAACCCGCCCATAAATAAAAAAATAACCGGGTTGGCATATGGAGATGCGGCCGTTTCCATCGTTGAAATCTTCAGCAAAGGAAACAGTACCAGGGGTATCAGCGCCACCACTGGCATGGGCAGCGCCTCCGCCACCCACCAGGTGATCATCAATCCCGCCACCGCCAGCACTTTTGCCGCAGCAGCGTCTACATTAAAAGGATTTACATAAAGGAGAAACAGCGAAACGGCTATACCCAACAACAGGGAAATAATCTTGAGTTTCGGCTTGGAAAAACTAAACAAACGCTGCTGGTTTTTTTGTCAAGATACAATGTTAAGCGGAAAGTCAGTAGTCCGATTAATAAAAAATAAGGCGATAACACCAGTCTTATTATCCTCTAGCATTGAACAATATTCAATCTGGGGAAATCCTCCGTGTATTCCGTGTCTCCTCTGTGCCCTCCGTGTCCTCCAACCCGCCCAGAGTACCATACAAATTGACAAGGCAACTTCAATCCTTACTTGTTCAAGTACCATCTTCACCTCGGCCTTCCACTCACAAAAGGATTTCCCTTAACATAATATCGGTATGGTAATAACGCATCTTTACCCGCATAATCCACTCCAATACGAGGCGACCTGAAAATTTCCCCAGTACCATAACTAAATCCATCATCTGCCAGGAAAATACTCTTGCCCGTCAGAGCGGTACCGGTATCAATGGTATGAATACCCAATGCTTTGGAAACATTACCCGGACCTCGTGTGAGCGTTTCATCAGGTTTGGGTTTGCCTGTACGTAATAACATATCCTGTATCCCCATCACGGGCTCGACACCACGGATCAGCACCGCATGTGGTGTTTCCCTCACATTCGTCACAACATTAAACAAATGATGGATACCATAGCACAGGTACACATATGCAAGGCCTCCATCCTTATACATAACTTCATTACGCGTTGTACGTCGTCCGCCAAATGCATGGGAGGCTTTATCCGGCGCTCCGGCATAAGCTTCACACTCCACAATTCGCCCACCCGTTCTGATCCCGTCTTTATTTGTGATCAATAGCTTTCCAATTAGATCTTCCGCCACTTCGAGCACATTCTCCCGCCTGTAAAAATCAAGTTTAAGTTTCTTCATCCTTCACAAACCCATTTTAGTATTATCTGGAACATTTCCAAATCTCCACATCTCCACATTTTCACATCTCCACATCTCCACATTTTTATGAGTGAAATTCCGCTAACAAATTCTCCCCTTCCTCCCCCTTATTCCATTATATTTACCATCAAAAATAAGTCTTGCTAAAAGAAATTGTTATAAGCATCCAATCCTGGGGAGAAGCACATCGTTTCATTTCGCAACATAAGCTTTGGAAATGGGTTATCATTCCGGGATTGATCTATACGATTTTGTTTATCGCGGCGATGTATTTTTTTGGGCGCTCAGCTACGGCGGTGATCGAATATATTACCCATATACTGCAACTCAGCAGCTGGATACAAAAATTTGAAAATAGCCTTGTCGGATTTTTGTTTACGCTTACCGGCATCATTCTCTGGCTGGTTCTCCTCCTGTTTTATTTTTCGTTTTTTAAATATATCTGCCTGATCATTGGCTCTCCTGCTTTCGCTTACCTCAACCGCAAGACTGAACTGATACTCGAAGGCAGTGAAGAAGGACCTGGCTGGTCGGATATATCCGCCGAAGCAAGGCGCGGTATTTATATTGCCATGCGAAACTGTGCCTGGCAGACTTTGTACCTGTTCGGTTTTATTTTGCTGAGCCTTGTACCCATCGTGGGCTGGATCATTCCGCTGGTAGTGATTGTGCTGGAATGTTATTACTATGGTTTTTCTATGCTCGATTACGGTTTTGCGAGAAGCAAGTATAGCACAGCCCAAAGCGTGGAGTTTGTAGGACGACATAAAGGTCTGGCTATCGGCAATGGATTTTTGTTTTACCTCACGCATGTATTGATCATCTTTGCCCCGGCCTACGCCATTGTAGCCGCAACACTCACTGTTCATAAAGTAAAAAGCTGACCATGCAGTCCGCCCGCGTTTTTCTCATCCCTTCATTACTCGACGAGCAGGGCCTACAGGCCATCCCTCCCTATATCGTCACCGCTGTGCAATCCTGCCAGGTATTTTTCGTGGAAAATGAAAGAACCGCCCGTCGATATTTAAAACTTTTATGGAAGGAAATCGTGATCGATAACTATGAATGGTATCCCATCCACAAAGCGGAGGAAGAGGCCATATCAGTTTTCCGTCAAAAACTGGCGGATGGAAAGACTATCGGGATCATCAGCGAGGCAGGTTGCCCCGGTGTGGCGGATCCCGGACAGGTGCTGGTGTCGGTGGCACAGTCGATGAATATTGGTGTCAAACCCCTGGTTGGTCCCAGTTCCATCCTGCTGGCGCTGATGGCCAGCGGTATGAATGGCCAGCAATTTCGTTTTGTTGGTTACCTGCCCATCGATCAGTCACAGAGGGCACTTGCCATCAGGGAATTGGAAACTGACTCAATAAAAAGAAATTCCACCCAGATTTTTATTGAAACACCTTACCGCAACAACCAGCTCCTTGAAGTCCTGCTCAAAACCTGCAAACCGCAGACCCGGATTTGCCTGGCGGTAAATCTAACCGGGGAAAGGGAATGGATAAAGACTCAAACGGTTGCGGAGTGGAAAAAATCAAACACCGATATTCATAAGCAACCCGCTATTTTCCTCCTGCTGGCAGTTCAATAACCCCGCTCCGGATCACGCATGGAAATGATGCTGTCAACAATATACCGGGTATTGCCCCGCCATGGTACTACACCATTGTACTCTTTGTAATGCAGGTCAAATATTTTCCCACTGTTGACTTTTAGAATATCGAAGATCCTTTTATCCTTTATGGAGAATTCAAACTCATTTGACTGTATGGCGCCTACTGTCTTGCTCCGAATGCCTTCCTGGATCAGCTTCCCCTCGTAGGTTTTGAACAACTGGCCTTTCCGTACCGCGTAGTTCAGGTAACCTGATTTTACCCCGTCACTGGTATAAGGGTAATAAAACTTCCAATAGATATAGCCAACCAGGAAAAGTAGCAAAACAATAACAAACGTTCGAAATACTTTTCTGAAACCGGAACCGCTCCGCCGGGTGGCTTTCGTTACTTCTTCCATAAACAGTATTTATAACAAAAAATTTGTGATGTCAATCAATTTTAAATTATACATTTGTGCCTCAATTTACAATTTGTTTGTAAACGTGAGTAACATTTTGACCCATACGAAGCAGAAGGCATTTCACGCACCCAACACAAGTGGCGTGTATGCAGTAGGATATGATTTATTTACTTTCTGCCGCCCCTGCCCGACTGCCAGGTGGCCCCGACGCCGCCCTGCATGCTGACAGGACGAACCCTTTACCACGGCCCCTGTCAGTGAAACTTTCTCCGCAAATAGCATCAGGACTGGTCATCCGCAATATTCAACTCTTTCAAAGTGGACAATCAATCGATCATCATTCGGGTAGCTACCCAGGATGACAAAAAATATTCAACCATCATCACAGATGAGATGGAATCCTCGGCTAAAGCCCGTGGTACCGGCATCGCTAAACGCAGCCCCGAGTACATCGAGAAAAAAATCGATGAAGGCAAAGCTGTAATTGCTGTCACGAAAAACGGCGATTGGGTAGGTTTTTGCTATATCGAAACCTGGAGTCACGGGGAGTATGTGGCCAACAGTGGCCTGATCGTTTCACCCGAACATCGTAAAAGCGGTGTGGCCAAGTCGATCAAGCAAAAAATATTCAACCTCTCCAGGCAAATGTATCCTAATGCCAAGATCTTCGGGCTTACCACAGGACTGGCTGTTATGAAGATCAACTCCGACCTGGGGTATGAGCCCGTCACTTATTCTGAGCTCACGCAGGACGAAGCATTCTGGGCAGGTTGTAAAAGTTGCGTGAACTATGATATACTCATGAGTAAGGATCGGAAAAATTGCATGTGCACCGCGATGCTGTTTGATCCTAAAGATCATTACGAACCGGAGGAAACGAAACAATACTTTAAGGAAAACGCGAAAGGATTTGAACGCCTGCTTCGTTTCAAGCAGTGGAAGCTATTGCGCCCATTTATGAAAAAAGAAAAGAGCAATGGCAACAGCGGTGGTGGAAGTAGTAAGCTAAAAGCCTTGTTTCATCATTTTTTTAATTTCTAAATTTCTTTCTGATACATGTCTAAAAAGGTTGTCTTGGGTTTTAGTGGCGGTTTGGATACTTCGTATTGTGTGAAATATTTAAGCGAAGAAAAAGGTTACCAGGTTCACAGCATTATCGTCAACACCGGCGGTTTTTCGGATGAAGAGCTCAGGCAGATCGAAGCGCATGCCTATCGGCTGGGTGTAGCCTCTCACAAAACCGTGGATGCAGTGAAGAGCTACTACGACAGTATCATCAAATACCTTATCTACGGTAATGTATTAAAAAATAATACCTATCCCCTGAGCGTATCGGCGGAACGCCTCAGCCAGGCGCTGCATATCGCGAGCTATGCGGAAGAGTTGCAGGCCGACGCCGTGGCGCATGGTAGCACCGGCGCCGGAAATGACCAGGTAAGATTCGACATGATCTTTCATATCATGATCCCCGGCGTGGAGATCATCACACCTATCCGCGATCTTCAATTGAGCCGCGAAGCGGAGATTGAATACCTCAAAGGAAAAGGGGTGGAAATGAATTTTGAAAAAGCGGCTTATTCGATCAATAAAGGCCTCTGGGGCACCAGTGTGGGAGGAAAAGAAACCCTGTCAAGTAAAGGCATCCTCCCCGAAGAGGCATGGCCCACACAGGTAACCAATACCGAAAGCGAAGAAGTAGTTCTACATTTTGAAAAGGGGGAATTGAAAAAGGTCAATGACCTGGATTTTAATCATCCTTCAGAAGCCATACAGTTTTTGCAAAAACTTGCAGGTCCCTATGGCATCGGCAGGGATATACATGTGGGCGATACCATTATCGGCATCAAAGGCCGCGTTGGATTTGAAGCCGCGGCGCCCATGGTGATACTCAAAGCCCATCATGCCCTCGAAAAACATGTTTTGACCAAGTGGCAGCTCAACTGGAAAGACCAGCTGGCGCAGTTTTATGGCAACTGGTTGCATGAGGGACAAATCCTGGATCCCGTGATGAGAGATATTGAAGCATTCCTGGAAAACAGCCAGCGTAATGTGACCGGCGATGTTTACGTGCAGCTTCTTCCCTACCGGTTCCAGGTGATCGGCGTGGAAAGTCCCTACGACCTGATGAACAGCAAGTTTGGGAAATATGGAGAGATGAATACTGGTTTTACCGGGGAAGATGTGCGTGGATTTAGCCGGATCTTTGGCAACCAGACCATGATGTATCATTTGGTGAAAGAGAATGTGAAATAAGCTTCGAGCGGTGAGCTGCGAGCCAGGGGAGATAAATCAAAAATATATTGCTGGGAGCTTGTAGCTCGGAGCTAGCAGCTAAATAAGAACCTGATGAAAATTAAAGTTGGCATAATTGGCGGAGCGGGATATACCGGAGGTGAATTAATAAGACTTTTGTTAAATCACCCCGGCGTGGAAACCTCGTTTATACATAGCCGCAGCAATGCGGGCAAACCTGTTCACGCCGTACACCGCGATTTGGAAGGAGAAACGGACCTGAAATTTACCGGTGAACTGAACCATGATATCGATGCGCTTTTTCTTTGCCTGGGACATGGTGAATCAAAAAAGTTTTTAACCGAAAATAAAATTCCCGCTCACATTAAGATCATTGACCTGGCCAACGATTTCAGACTATCGTCAGCATCAAAGCATGAGGACCGGGAATTCATTTATGGATTACCGGAACTGAATCGTGATAAGATCAAAACGGCTGCTAACGTAGCCAACCCGGGTTGTTTTGCAACAACTATACAACTGGGGTTGTTGCCGCTGGCAAAAGCCGGGTTGCTGGATGAAATTTACACCACAGGCATTACAGGATCAACAGGGGCAGGACAATCGCTGTCCTCCACTTCGCATTTCAGCTGGCGCGCCAATAATATCCAGGCTTATAAAACACTTACCCACCAGCACCTTGGCGAGATCGGTGAGTCGCTGCTGCAACTGCAGCCCTCCGGCGTGATCGACCTGAGCTTTGTGCCCTGGCGGGGTGATTTTACACGTGGTATTTTTGTAAGTTCTACCATTCATTGCGAGTTGAATATTGCCGAACTGGTCAAACTGTACACCGATTTTTATAAAGGACATCCGTTTACCCATGTAAGTAACGATCCCATTTTCTTAAAACAGGTCGTCAATACCAACAAGGCCATGATCCAGCTAGAAAAAGTGGGATCCAAGCTCGTGGTGCATTCAGCCAGCGATAACCTGCTGAAAGGCGCCAGTGGACAGGCAGTTCAAAACCTGAACCTGATGTTTGGCCTCGATGAAACCGCGGGATTAAAATTAAAACCCCAGGGATTCTAGCCATGAAAGACCTGCTGCAAAATAATATTATTAAAAAAGGCAGCCGGATTGGACTACTAAGCAATCAAACGGCCTGGCACGTTTCAACAAAAAAATATTCTTTCGAATCCCTGATCCGCAAAGGAGTCCTGAAAAAAGTATTTATTCCCGAACACGGCTTATTTGGGGAATTGCAGGACCAGGAAAAATTAAGCAATACGTCGGCTTATCATTTTTTTTCCGATAAAGTGGAATGGATTTCCCTTTATAGCCAGCAGGAAACTTCTTTGAGCGCATCGGCTGCGCAACTCGCGGGCATAGATACACTGATCGTCGATCTCCAGGATACCGGCAGCCGATACTATACCTTTATTAGTACGATCTGGCTGTTGCTGAAATCCGTCACTATTCACTATCCTGACACCCGGATAATCGTACTGGATAAGCCAAATCCTGCCGGCCGAATTGTTGAGGGTACACGCATGACCAGGCAGTATGCATCGTTTATCGGGCTGGAAGGCCTGCCGCACCGTCACGGGCTTACTCTTGGAGAGCTTTGCCGTTATTTTAAAAAAAGGCTCGACGCTGACTGGGAATTACTGATCGTGCCGGTACGGAAAAAAGATCATGTTTTTATTCCGCCATCGCCAAACATTCCCCATGACTGGGTTTGCTCATTGTATAGCGGACAATGTCTTTGGGAAGGCACCAATATCAGCGAGGGCCGGGGTACTACGCTTCCATTTGAAATGACTGGCGCTCCTTTTTTGGATTGGGTGTTCAATGAAGATTGGAATGAACCGGGTCACCCCGCCTATCATCCAAATGCGTTCATAAGGCCGGCTAAGTTTATCCCTGTTTTCCACAAACATGCACATACCAGTTGCAGCGGTTTCCAGTTGCTGGTACCGGATCGGGAAAAATATCATTCGCTTTCGCATTCCCTGCGTTTGCTGCGCTATATAAAAGAGAAAACGCCCGAGTTTGCCTGGAAAGAAGGCAAATACGAAGCTTTCAATGACAGGAAAGCAATAGAGCTGCTGGTCGGAGACGAACTGATACTGGATTATTTCGAAAATAAAGCCGGTTGGAAAGAAGTGAAATTGAAAATGGAAGAAGAGGAAGCAGCATGGATCAAAACCGCTTCCCCATTCCTTGTTTATAAATCCTCATTAAAACAACTGAAAATCAGAAAATGAAACTATTTGACGTATACCCCATCAACGACATCACCATTATAAAAGCCCGGGGATCTTATGTTTGGGACGATAAAGGCGAGCAATATCTCGACCTTTATGGCGGGCATGCCGTGATCAGTATCGGACATACGCACCCACACTGGGTAAAACGCATCGAAGATCAGCTGGAACAGGTGGCGTTTTATTCCAATTCCATTCGCATACCCCTGCAACAACAACTGGCAGAGAAACTGGGCAAGGTTTCTGGTAAAACGGATTACCAGCTTTTCCTTTGCAATAGTGGCGCCGAAGCGAATGAAAATGCTTTAAAGCTGGCTTCCTTCCACAATGGAAGAAAAAAAGTTATCGCATTCAGCAAGGCTTTCCATGGCCGCACGTCCCTGGCAGTGTCGGTAACGGATAATAAAAACTATGTAGCCCCGGTGAATGAGACCGAAAACGTGATCTTCCTTCCTTTCAACGACGTTGATGCACTGGAAGAATGTTTTGCAAAAAACGGGGCAGCGATCTCTTCCGTCATCATTGAAGGCATACAGGGTGTAGGTGGTATCAACATTGCCGAAGAAAGCTTTCTCAGAAAGATCCGGCAGCTCTGTGATGAACATGGCGCAGTTTATATCGCTGATAGTGTACAATGTGGCTATGGAAGAACCGGTAAGTTTTTCAGTCATGATTTCGCAGGTGTAAATGCCGATATCTATACCATGGCCAAAGGCATGGGCAATGGTTTTCCCGTAGCCGGCATCATTGTGGCGCCGCATATCAAACCAAAACATTTCCAGCTGGGTACCACTTTTGGCGGTAATCACCTGGCATGCGCTGCAGCACTGGCCGTTCTCGAGATCATCGAAGA
>JAEYOL010000265.1 GCA_023411775.1 Bacteroidota bacterium
AGGTAGCCGGTGGTAAACTGTATTCAGACCTGGCGGGACGAGTGGCTTTGTTCCTGTTCTTATTGTTTTCAATTCCCGTTGGTGTTCACCACCAGTACAGCGACCCGACGATCACACAGGGTGTAAAATTCTTTCATGGCCTGCTTACCTACGGTGTAGCGATACCAAGCTTTATTACAGCATTTACCATAGCCGCTTCGCTCGAATACGCGGGTAAACAAAGAGGTTCCAAAGGCCTGCTGGGATGGATGAAAAAACTCCCCTGGTTTGATGATAGCCGTTACCTGTTCTCTTATTTTATCTGTGGATTGATCCTATTCATATTTGGCGGCGTAACCGGTATTATCAATTCTTCATATTCACTCAACGCTGTAGTGCATAATACAGCCTGGATGCCGGGGCATTTTCATATGACGGTGGCAGGTCCGGTATTCCTGGGTATTGTTGGCATGAGCCTCTATCTCTATTCAGGAATGAGTGGCAAGAAGATCGTGATGCCGAAATTGAATACCGTGATACCTTACCTGTGGACCATCGGTATGCTGATATTTTCCTTTGGTATGAGCTGGGGTGGATTGAGAGGAGAGCCAAGAAGAACTAACCTTGGTACTACTTATCTGAATCCCGATCATGAACTGTTTCGCACAGACTGGGTACCAACCACTCTGCTTGCACTATTAGGCGGTATCATCATGTTCATTGCGGGTATGTTGTTCATCATCATATTCTTTGCTACCATATTCAGTAAAAAGCAAGCAGAAGGTGCGTTGGAAATTCCGGTGAGTGAAGCCTATCACGATGAAAAGCGTGTGCCGATCTTCGACAGGTTCAAACCCTGGCTGGTGACCATGATCGTTATCCTGCTGATAGCATATATACCTGCATTGCTAAATGTAAAGGATAATAGCGGCCCCAAGGCGCCGAGATTTAGTATTGACAACCCGGTACCGGAGGTATCGGTAAAAAAATAACATGCAATCCGGGCGACCGATACGACTATTTGTGATATTGGTTTTAGTAGTGCCATTTGTCGCCTGGCTTGCCGTCAGCTTCTTTGAGAAAAGAGTAGGTGAGCTCCCGGTGCTGGGAAAGGAAGATCATCGGATAGAGGATTTTGAGCTGTTGAACCAGGATGGTTTGTTAAAAGGAACGGCGGGATGGAATGGTAAGATCGTAGTTGCGGATTTCTTTTTTACTCATTGCCCTACGATCTGTCCGAAGATGACCATGAGCCTGAAAAAAGTTCGCAGCGCCTTTGAAAACGATACGAGTATCCTCATCAACTCTATTTCGATCGATCCGGAGCGGGATAGTTCATCCAGGTTAAAAAAGTATGCAGCCGACTTTGGCATCAATACAAAAAACTGGGAATTGCTGACAGGGGATAAAAAAGAGATCTACCGGATGGCGCGTAACAGTTTTATGGTGGTGGCAACAGATGGTGATGGCGGACCGGATGATTTTATACATAGTGAGAGCCTGGTACTGATCGACCGGCGAAAGCGCATCAGGGGTTACTATGATGGCACCAATGAAACTGAAGTAAAACAATTGATCAGGGATATTAAAAAACTGAAAAATGAGAAATAAAAAATTTTTTACGGCTTTGATAGGATTATTAAGCCTTTCTGGCCTTGCTTTTGGCAACCCGCCGGTAGAGGAGGGTAAAGCTATATTTACAAGCCGGTGTGCCGCCTGTCATAATGTAAATAAAACACTCACGGGTCCCGCACTCGCCGGCATCGATGAACGCCGTTCCATCGAATGGCTCACAAAGTTTATTATCTCATCTCAATCGCTTATTAAAAGTGGCGATAAGGATGCGGTGGAAGTATTTGAGAAATTCAACAAGGTGCCCATGCCCGATCATCCTGATCTGACCCAGGACCATATCAAAAGCATCGTGGAGTATATCAAGTCAGAAGCAAAACCGGTAGAAGCGTCTGTTGCTCCTTTTGCAAAACCAACGCAACTTCAAACCCAGTATAGACCACTGACTATACAGAAGGATTACGGGTTCTTTATTGCATACCTCGTAGCGGTGGGTATGCTTATTGCAACCCTGGTATTTGTCGTGCACACCAATAAGATGCGGAATGCAAAGTCTGGCGATAAAGTGACAGAATAATAAAGAGAGGTTAATAAGATTTAGTGCTGTTCAATAACAAGGGGAGCTGCAAATTTTTGTATTGCAGCTCCCCTTAATCTTATCTGAAATGTCGCAACCGGCGACTACTATTTATTTTTCTGGCTTAACCCCCGTTACCAATTGTTCGATTGCTCCGCATTTAATCTCTCGGAAACATCCACAGGCTGGCTTTTCTGCCAGTTGATCTCGTATTTTACAAACCAGGATATCCAAAGACTTCTGCTGAGTCGCATTAACCACGGTTGCAAAGCAATCAGGAATATTGCATTAAACCCAAGCCAGTAAAAGAACCGGTTGTCCTCAGTCGACAAACCAATGATCACCCACCAGGCAACCAGTGTAGCAACACTTAAGGCTACTGTCAATACATAACTGACATAACTTGTACCATAGTAAAAGCCCACTTCTATTTCAGTGGGTTGGCCACACACGGGGCAGGTTTTGTTCATCTCCATATTCTGCTTCAGTTTCACACTCAATGGATTTTTAAACAGTTTCCCCTCCCGGCAGCGCGGACAACGGCAACTCAGTACACTGCCCAGGTAACTTCGCTTTGATATTTGCTCAGACATGATTTCGCAAAGGTTTCTTTTTTATTCTGTCTTTTCCAATAGTTTCTCTTTTATAAACAACCCCGGTACTGCATTTGTTTGATTAATAAGCCCTGGCAAAGTTTTAATTTTTGTTATAACTAAGATGCCATAAGCCGCGCAGGTCGCCTTCTTGATAATCAAATGCAAGATCCGAGGGATATCGTTGCCTGATGGCATTCCAGACATCAGGACCTATCTGTTCAATTCTGCTGCCGTGGCAGTTCAAACACAACGACTGTATAAATATGGGTTTGAAATAGTGGCGGTTCCCATTTTCATCAAGCTCAAACACCGGATCAACCGGCTTCCCGCTATCTTTCAAATCCTTGAAGGCAGCGAGTATGGATTGCTCTTTTTCATCAGGTTTGTTGGCCGGATTACGATAGCGATCCGACACACGTTTGAGCCTTGTGCCAGGCATCATATAAGTAGCAGTTAGTGGGTACGCCGCTTCCCTGCAGAAATTGATAGCTCCTTCAAAATTGCCTTCTGCAATGGCTTTGGCCAGGCTGCTGCGCAACGTATCAAAGGTGATAGCAATAATGGAATCAGACTTTTTGTTCCAGGCCTCGGTTTCCCGGACCGATAATTTGGAAGAACCATCACCACAAGACAAAAGGCTGAGACAGATCACCACGATGACAAAAGTCAATAGTGCTTTCATACTTTTGATTTTAATTGTTCCAATTATAACCAGGAGAAGTTGCACCCCGGCATGCCTAATGGGGGAGCCGGCTTCTCCATTTACCATATACCCAGGTGCCTGCGATGGCGCTTAGCAAGGTGACTATGATAACAGTAGCTCCTGTTCCAACCTGTGCGAACAAAGGTCCGGGACAAGCCCCGGTCAGCGCCCAGCCGAAACCAAAGATCAACCCACCATAGATATTTCCCTTATTGAGTTTTTTGGATACAAATTCGATCGGCTCACCATAAATCGTTTTGATCTTGAATTTTTTGATCAGCCACACAGAGATTATCCCTACCACCACGGCCGAGCCGATTACACCATACATATGAAAACTCTGGAACCTGAACATCTCCTGGATGCGAAACCAGGAAATAACTTCAGCCTTGACCAGCAGGATGCCGAACAAAATACCAGCTACAAGATATTTCAAATTGTACCATACCGGGTGTTTTAGTTCCGATTCATTCACACAGATCGTGTCCAGTGACCTTACTTCAAAATCGGTATTGGTAACTAAGAATTCATGGTGTTTTGCTTCTTGTATATTTTCCTGTTGGTTCATATCAGAGATTTAAGATCAAGGGAAGAATAAAATTGGCCATAATAATTCCGCCAGCCATAAAACACATGGTAGCGATGAGTGAAGGCAACTGCAGATTGGATAATCCCATGATGGAATGTCCCGATGTGCATCCGCCGGCATAACGGGTGCCAAAGCCGACCAGGAAGCCTCCAACGATCATCAGGATAAAACCCCTTGCAGTAAAGAGACTATTCCAGTTAAAAAGATCAGTTGGTACCAGCCCTTTATAATCTGATATACCATACTGATTCAGTTCGGTGACAAGCGCGGGGCTTACGTTCACGGGATCGGGATTTTGTAAGAACATCGCTACTACGATCCCACCCAGTAATATACCTGCAACAAAAAACAGGTTCCATACTTCTTTTTTCCAGTCGTATTGGAAAAAGGGAATTTTCGAAGGTATGCACGCCGCGCAAATATGCCGCAACGAGGAAGAGATACCAAATGACTTGTTCCCGGCAATCAGTAAAGCAGGTACCATCAGCCCGATCAAAGGCCCCGACACATACCAGGGCCAGGGCTGTTTCAAAAATTCAAGCATTCTTATGTTTTTAGAGTAATGTTGTTGGACAAACGTATTCTGTCATCTCAAATTTTCCGCTTTCCTTCAGCGACTTGAATCCGCCTTTTACATCGATGAGCTTATCATAACCACGGGCTCTTAGTATAGAGTTGAATACCATCGAACGATAACCGCCTGCGCAATGCACGAAGTAGGTTTTGTTTTTGTCAACCTGCAACATGCTTTCATTTATAAAATCAAGCGGCGTATTTTCAGAATTGATTATATGTTCGCTGTCGTATTCGCTTTTTTTCCTGACATCAAGAATGTTCACGTCTTCTTTCTCCATGATCTCCGCCAGCTCTGCAGCATCGATGGATTTGATCTGGTCTGTTTCCTTTCCTGCCTTCTTCCAGGCTTCAAATCCTCCTTTCAGATAACCGATTGTATAATCGTAACCAACGCGTGCCAATCGGGTGATCACTTCTTCCTCACGTCCATTTTCTGTGACCAGCAATATCTCTTGCTTAATATCCGGAATCAGCGTACCTACCCACGGAGCAAAACTCCCATCGATACCGATATTGATCGAATTGGGAACAAACCCTTTTGCAAATTCCTGTGGATCCCTGGTGTCGAGGATCAGGGCACCGGTGTCATTCGCCGCCGCTTCAAAAGCTTCAGGACTCAATGCCTGTTGTCCACGCTCTAATACTTTATCAATACTCTCATAACCTTTGATATTTAACATCACATTCAATGGAAAATAAGCCGGGGGTGCCACCAGTCCCGTAGTGACTTCCTTGATAAATTCATCCCTGGTCATATCGGGTCTGAGTGCATAGTTTGTTAGTTTCTGGTGACCGAGGGTATCTGTGGTTTCCTTACTCATATTCTTACCACAGGCACTACCAGCACCATGCGCAGGGTAAACGATAATATCATCGGGCAAAGTCATGATCTTGTTGCGAAGTGAATCATATAGATATCCCGCCAGCTTATCCTGCGTAAGGTCACTGGCCACTTTTTGGGCCAGGTCGGGACGGCCTACATCACCGATAAATAAAGTGTCACCGGAAAAAAGACCCACTTCCTTGCCATTTTCATCTTTAAGCAGGTAGCAGGTACTTTCCATGGTATGTCCCGGTGTATGCAGGGCCACCAGGGTGATATCACCCACTTTGAACTCCTCTCCATCCTTTGCAATATGGGCTTCAAAAGCAGGCGCTGCATTGGGGCCATACACGATAGTGGCGCCGGTCTTTTTGGCCAGGTCGAGGTGGCCACTTACAAAGTCGGCGTGAAAGTGTGTTTCAAAAACATATTTGATCGTTGCATTGTTGCGGGAAGCTTTTTGAATATATGGTTCCACTTCGCGCAAGGGGTCAATCACAACGGCTTCGCCTTTGCTTTCAATATAATAAGCGCCCTGTGCGAGGCAACCAGTATAGATCTGTTCAACTTTCATAATAGTGTTTTTTGTGTTACTGCAAATTTAGGTATCCTGAACAGTGCTTATTGTGACTTAGGTCACCCTGCCGGTATATTGCCATAAGGTTGGACGCCGCAGGTTTATCGCCCGGGAAAAAACAATTCTTTGACAATAATATAGATGCCCATCACCAATACAAACCAGCCAAAACCTTTTTTTAACGAGGCGCCTGGTATCTTATCTGCCAGCCTGCTGCCGATAAAGATGCCCGAAATGGCCAGTATCGTAAATAGCAGCAGGATAGTCCAGTTGTATTCAAACTGCTTAAGGCTGAAAAGAAAGCCGAAGAGCGAATTGATCGCGACCAGGAGCAACGAGGTACCCACCGCGATTTTCATAGGCAGCCTTAGAAAAAGGACCAGCGACGGTATGATCAGGAATCCACCTCCTGCACCCAGCAGACCGGTGACAAGACCGATCCCCAAGCCGAGCAGGATGAGAGGAAGTGCTTTATTCTGGCGCTCACCTGCCATCGGAACTGTTACCCTGTTGTCATTACGGTTGACGATCATGCTGATGGAAGCCCCCAGCATCAGTACCGCAAAAAGGATCATCAGAAATATATCGGTGGTGACAGTAAAATCGCCAATGGCAAAGAGTTGATCGGGCAAGGCAGGTAAAATATAATGGCGGGTGATGAAGATGGAAAAAATGGATGGGATCCCAAACTCAGTGACGGCTTTGAAATCGACCTGTTTTTTTGAATAGGCCCTCAGTCCCCCCACGAGGCTGGTAGTGCCCACAATAAAAAGCGAACTGGTGGTGGCCAGCAATGGGTTGATATGCATTAAATAAACCAGTACAGGTACCGTCAGGATCGATCCGCCGCTACCGATCAGGCCCAATGATACACCGATCAAAATGGATGCGAGATAGCCCAGTATTTCCATGTAATTTTTTACAAGATTATGAAAAGGCTCAGTTTCCGCCTGTGACAAGTATCACATTCCTATTATAACAATTCGATCATGTTGCGTTGAAGTTGCAGGTATTTGCGCTGTTCCATCTTTTTCAATAGCCTTGAAATTACTTCCCGCGAAGAGTGAAGATCGTCTGCTATTTGCTGGTGCGACAATACTATTTTTTTACTGCCGGTTGTATCAGCATGCCGGCGTAAATAAAATTCAAGCCTTTCGTCCATATTTCGGAAAGCGATATTGTCAATGACCTGGAGCAATTCATCAAACCTCCCACGATAGGTCTGGATGACAAACTGGTACCAGCTTTTGTACTTATTGGCCAGTTCTTCCATCAGCGAAACCGGCAGCATCAACACTTCCGTGTCTTCTTCGGCTTTCGCCATTACTTCTGAAGCCTGGGCCTGGATGGCACATATCATGGAAATGGCACAAGCCTGTCCGGGTCCGAGATAATACATCAGGAATTCTCCGCCTTCCCCGTTTTCGCGATAGATCTTTATTCGGCCCTCCAGAATCAGCACCGTGGAGCGGATATACTGCCCGGTGCGGAGAATGGTTTCGCCAGCGGGAAACCTTTGAAAAACGGCTTCCTTTTCAAGGACCTCAATGAGTTCGGGTTCAAATTGGGGAAATAATTTTTTCCAGTTCATATTAAAACGCAGGAATAAGTGGTGCGCCCCTGAGAGCAAATGTAGTTGAATGCAGGAAGTCTGCCTCAGGCACATCCATATCTAGTCTTTCAAAACCTCTTCCATTTTCATACTCCTGCTGCCTTTGATAAGAATATGTGAATTCTCAAATTTTTGTTGTTGCCACCAGGCCCGGGCTTCATTAGAATTAGCAAATTTTAAAAACGGGTGATCCATTTTAAAAAAATCACCACCCACCAGTACAACCTGTTTCCATTTGTTTTGCTGTATCAGGGAAATGATCTGCTGGTGTTCCGCTAAACTTTCAGGACCCAGCTCTGCCATGGCACCCAAAATCAAAATTTTATCTGTTGCCTGCAGCCTGGCAAAATTTTCGATCGCCAGCCGCATACTACTGGGATTGGCATTATAGGCATCGAGAATGATCTTATTGCTGCCTTTCACCATCAGTTGGGAGCGGCTATTGGAAGGTTCATAATTTTCAATGGCGGCTTTGATTTTTTCTTCCGGTACCTTAAAGGTTTTGCCTACGGTAACGGCGGCCAACACATTTGGCAGGTTATAATCACCGATCAGTTTGGTATGCAATACTATGGGATTGAGCCCCTGCGTTATTTCCACATCGAGCAAAGAACCTCCGGGTTTTGCATAACCCGTAACATGCGCATCATTTACCGTTCCATATTTAATAATGCCGCTGATGCCTTTACTCATTTCACGCAGGTATTCGTAGTCCCACATCACAAACGCATAGTAGTGAGGCTGGCCCCGTAAAAAATCAAATAGTTCGCCCTTTGCTTTTTTCACACCTTCAATGCTTCCAAACCCTTCAAGATGAGCCTTACCTACATTGGTGATGATTCCGTGTGTCGGTAGTGCATAATTGCAATAGGCGGCAATTTCACCTGCGTGATTAGCCCCCATTTCAATCACCGCCATTTCCGCATCGTCTTTTATTTTTAAAAGTGTAAGGGGCACACCAATATGATTATTGAGGTTTCCCTCGGTGGTGTAAGTTTTATAAGTGGTCGACAGTACGGCATGAATTAATTCTTTTGTCGTTGTTTTTCCATTGCTGCCGGTAATGGCGATAAACGGGATATTGAATTGTTGGCGGTGGTGCCTGGCCAGTTGTTGCAAAGTCGTTAGCACATCATCCACCAAGATCGTCTTGCCGGGGATCTCAAATTCCTTTTCATCGATCACAGCGTAAGCCGCGCCGGCATCGATGGCATTCTTTGCAAAATGATTGCCATTGAAATTTTCTCCCTTTAAGGCAAAGAAGAGATCGTCTTTTTTTAATTTCCTTGTATCCGTTTGTACCGAAGGGTATTGGGTAAAGGTTTCGTAAAGTTGTTCGATAGACATATCACAAAAATATCGAAACAAAAGAAAAGCTTCCGGGATTTTCAAAACTAGGCAGATGGAACACTAATGGCACGGATCAAACGAATGAAATTAAACCATGCGATCATGTTATGCAGTGCCGTAGTTAGTTACAGGGTTGGGTAAGAAACCCTCTTCAGCTTTGCAGTATGATAAATCAGAGGGCGCTAATCTTCTTCCCGGATGGTGATACCGGGAGTTAAACGACTCATGATAGTAGTCGGTTTCTATCTTCCCAGCCGCGGCGGTGGTCCAGGTGTACCCCCATCATGAAAAGCCAATTCCGGGGCCCTTACTCTGATGGGCAGCTACATAATACAACAAGCCTTCCTGGTTCAGCGATCCGCTATATACTACCAATGCCAAAGTAGCAAGGGTAAAAAATGCTGCAGGGGTACAGAAAGTAGGACCCAATATGGTATTGAAAGTGATGGCTGGAGACAGCTATCATATACGGGTGGCCAGCGGCTGGAGTGGTAGCTCTGCCACCAACAGCAGCGCCAATGTACTGGCAGACCTGTTGAGTTTGCTTA
>JAEYOL010000003.1 GCA_023411775.1 Bacteroidota bacterium
ACCCAAAAGTTAGCATCACATTACTTCCGGAGCCTTTTGTATTAGCAAACGTATTGGCCTTGTCGGGCAGACGGTAAGGGAAGTTCACATCTTTGTTTAAGGCATGGATATAAGTTAGGTCGATAAACATACCCGCGTGCCGGTAACCGAGTCCGCCACTAAGGAACATTTTATTTCCCTTCAGCTCTTTATCTGAATAGGGATTACCATAATAAGAAAATCCCAGCCTGGTCATGATGGTAGTAAATTTCAATTCACCACCCAGTCTGAAATTGAAAGTACCCTTGTAATAGTCCTTCATAGTCTCGTTCACAGCCTTGTAATATCCATTATCAGTAAACTCTCCGGAGTTAGAAAAGCGATTGCTGCTGTGGGTCACGTATTCGACGTCGGCACTAAGAAATCCACGCTGCTGGCTTACATCTTCCGTTTCTCTCAACACATAGGATCCGCTTAGCATAATACGCCAGGGCCCGGTTAATTGATACTCGTACCTTGGTATTTCACCCTGGTTCAATATGTCGTCCATCCCCACCGTAAGCGCGCCAGGTGTGGTACGATAATTTTCCAGGTCGGTAGTCATGCTTCCGTTATACCTGTCTTTAAGGTTATAAAAGGTGGGCGAATGAACCGCGAGACCAAGCCTTACAAATTGTGAAGGTTTGGCAATCACTCCCAGTTTCAGGTTGAGGCCCAACCCCTTGGTATAAAAATATTCAGTTACCTGGTTGAAATTAAAATTATTGTCGTTGTTCCCGGTCGCATCTTCTTCCCGGAAGACGGATTTTCTTTTATAGTTTACGATCGGCAGGCCCAGGGAACCACCGAGATAAAACCGGTCGTCCATATTGGCCGCATATCCAACCGATATTTCCGTAATACCACCGCTGGTTTCAATTGAATGGGACTGGTCGAGCAGAAAATCGCCGCCATTCTTTAGTTGGTCCCACATCGCCATACTAACTATATCAATGCCTGCATGGCCGGGGATTGTTGCCGTGTCGATCATATAATTCCAGGCAGCGAGCCGGGTACCATAAGATACATTTAGATTGAAAGGCATATCGTCGATAAATCCTCCCCCTACTGCATCCGCTGCATATTGTTCGGCCTGCGAGCTAAAATCATTCTGACCACGATAAAATACTTTACTGCCGAAATTAGCGGTGCGGGCTATGCCGAAACTAAGAGCCTTGCTGGTCCAGCGGCCATTGCCTTGCCAGCCAGCTACTATACCACTTGTGCCGAGATTGAACCACGAGTCTTTATCAGATGCATTGGTGCCGCGAAAATTAGATTTGCTCTTAAGAAAGGAGAATCCCGGGGAAATTACCACTTCACTGGTCTTAAAAAATCCAAGTCCGGCAGGGTTAACGTAAAGTGCAGAAATATCACCTCCCAGGGAGCCCATGGCACCGCCGATCGCACTGACACGGGCGGTACCATTGACTGGTTGCCAGGAATATTTAAGAACATCCTCCGGCAGCTGGGCAAAAACTGTAACGGAAAACAGGCTAAGGGCGACCAGGCTTAATTTCTTTTTCATGTCAGTTATATTTCATTTTCCGTATAGGCATAGCAAAGTAAGTATACGCTATAAAATCCAGCAGGAAATGGAACGCTGAATATTATTATAGCAAGTATGAGCTTTCGCGTCGATAAAATTTTTACTTATTACGAACAACCTTGAATCTCGGGGGTCAACATCTTTCAGTTACCAGTCACACACCTTATCTCGGCGGACGCTTTGAACCTCCACTGCTGCCGCCACTGCTTCGTGAACCCGAAGAAGATGAAGAAGATGATGACCTGCTGCTATTGGAAGAAGGTTCATAGCTCCGTGAAGGAGTTGAGTAATTATTATTGTTGCCCGAACCAGAAAACACTTTCCTCATGGACTCACCCAGTGAACCGGAATTGCGGTTGCGGTTGTTCGTATTATTATAATTATTGTAACGGGAACTATTATTGTTATTGTTGTTGAATAGACTCCTCGAACTGGTGGTACGGGTATTGGAGTTATTCAGGTAACTATTGGGATTGAAGACAGCTGCCCGGCTTGGTGGTGTTAACGCAATCGGGTTTTTAATAATAGAACCTCCGCCATAATGGTAATAAGGTAAACCCCCACAATAGGGATTGTAAGGATTATAAAAACTATTCCATGCCCAATAGCCGTTCCAGGGACTGTACCAGTTGTTGTAATGGCCATACGCGTTGTAGGCATATGTATTATAGAAATAATAATCGTCGAGCGCTGACCAGCGATACCGGTTGTTCAATCTCATTCTCAGGAATCGATCTTCATAATAATCCTGGCTGTTCCCGCGATAATAACGGTCGTCCCGCTTTTCAATATTCACATATTCCGCCCGAGGCTGTGTGGGAGAATAATACACGTCGTCAGGAGTTTGTCCTGCTTTGTATGCCGTTGAGCAACTGCTAAAAACGGCCAAAGTGACTGCCAGGATGGGAATATATGATTTCATGGCAAATGGGTTTATCAGTTTATGTTGAAGTTACTACTTTTGTGCGACTTAGGTTTTTGCCAAACGGTCGTTTGTCCAAAGTTACAGCGGATAAGGGCAGTATTTTGCAGGAGAAGCTGTTAAAGAATGTGAAAATTTGAAAATGAATGGGGATCGTGGTTGAATGGGCCCTATGATTAATAAACAAGATGAATAGAAAAATATGAGCAAGGAAATTACTTCAAGAGCACAGGATTATGCGCAATGGTATAATGATCTCGTGATCAAGGGCGAACTGGCCGACTATTCGGCGGTAAGAGGTTGTATGGTTATCAAGCCTTATGGATTTGCCCTCTGGGAAAATATGCGCGATGCGTTGGATAAAATGTTTAAGGATACGGGGCATGTGAATGCTTATTTTCCATTGTTCATTCCAAAGAGTTTTTTAAGCAGGGAAGCGGCACACGTGGAAGGTTTTGCGAAAGAATGTGCTGTTGTTACACACTACCGTCTAAAAAATGACCCGGACGGTGGTGGTGTGGTCGTGGATCCCGAAGCAAAACTGGAAGAAGAACTTATTGTAAGACCTACCAGCGAAACCATTATTTGGAATTCGTATAAAGACTGGATTCAATCCTATCGTGACCTTCCGTTGTTGATCAATCAATGGGCGAATGTGGTTCGCTGGGAAAAGCGCACCCGGCTGTTTTTACGGACCGCCGAATTTTTATGGCAGGAAGGACACACCGCCCATGCCACCCGCGAGGAAGCAGTAGAAGAAGCGGAAAGAATGCTCGAAGTCTATGCCACTTTCGTGGAAGAGTTTATGGCCCTGCCGGTGATTCGTGGTGTGAAAACGGAAAGCGAACGTTTCGCCGGTGCCGAGGACACTTATTGCATCGAGGCCTTGATGCAGGATGGTAAAGCATTGCAGGCAGGTACTTCACATTTCCTCGGGCAAAACTTCGCAAAGGCATTCGATGTTACGTTTTCCAACAAGGAAAATAAACTG
This sequence comes from Bacteroidota bacterium, assembly GCA_023411775.1. GTDB lineage: Bacteria > Bacteroidota > Bacteroidia > Chitinophagales > Chitinophagaceae > Terrimonas_B. The sequence goes on from JAEYOL010000003.1 coordinate 3,481, forward strand.
GAATATGTTTGGGCAACCAGTTGGGGTGTGAGCACCCGCTTGGTTGGCGCACTGGTGATGGCGCATAGCGACGACCAGGGACTGGTGCTGCCTCCTAAGATCGCACCCATCCAGGTGGTGATCGTGCCGATATATAAAGGCGATGATCAAAAATCTAAGATCGATAGTAAGGTGAAGGAGATCACGGATAATTTGAAGAAACTGGGTGTGCGTGTCAAGTATGATGATAGCGACAACAATCGCCCCGGCTGGAAATTTGCCGAATATGAGATGAAAGGCGTGCCCATCAGGCTCGCCATTGGTGCGCGGGACCTTGAGAATAATGTCGTGGAAGTGGCCCGTCGCGATACGAAGGAGAAGAAATCAGTAAATCTCGATGGCATCGCGCAATACACTGAGGGACTTTTGCTGGATATTCAAAATAGTATGTTCAACCGGGCAAAAACCTACCAGCAGGCACATATCACCAATGCTGATACCTGGGATGAGTTCGAAAAATTACTGGATGAAAAAGGAGGCTTTGTATCCGCTCACTGGGATGGCAGTGCTGAAACTGAAAATGCGATTAAAGAAAAAACAAAAGCTACTATACGCTGCATCCCGCTCAACAATCCAAAAGAGGACGGTAAATGTATTCTCACAGGGAAGCCTTCGGGGCAGCGCGTTTTGTTTGCACGGGCATACTAATAAGGTTGATTGCGCGGTCAAACTAATTCAAATTCCCGGCGGATAAAAAATAAAATGAACCCATGGAACAAGACCCTTCTTTATTTGACCTGGAAATCGATCATCCCACGGGAGAGGAAATGCTGGATACCTCGCGCTGGCAAAGAATGCTGGGTGTATTGCTGGTAATCTGCATCGGGCTTGTTTTATTAATGCTGCTGTTAGGCTGGAGCCAGGTTGTTGGCCTGGTCGATGAAGCATTTGGTGGCGGGAGTTCGCAGGGTGTGATGGCGTTTGTCGTGGTGGTGTTGTTACTGGTTGCAATAATAGTTGGTGTGATGGCAGGCTTGCTTATTCGTGGTGCCAGCCGCATCAGGACAGCCATACGAACCAAGGAACAGGATGTATTTAATGATGGCCTCGCCGATCTCAAATCGTTTTTTATTATTTATGGTGTTATCAGCATCCTAAGTTTGCTGGCTAATCTCGTGACCTTTTTCTAACAGGATATTATGGAATCACAAAACGATATTTTCTCTTCTGAATTAAAAGTTGATGCGGCAGCCAAAGCACATGTCCGGAGCCTGGCTTCATGGGCCATGGTGGTGGTGGCGACAACCGTAATTGGATACCTGCTCAATATCGCTGAGCTGGTAAGGGGCACAGGCAGTGAGCCCCTGGGCTTACAGCAGGAAGGTTTTTCGGCAAGCATTTTATCGGGTGAAAAAAGCGTGGTGGGCACTATCATCACCATCCTGATCGGGCTGGCGATCAATTATTTTTTATTCAGGTTTGCCAGCTCGGTATCCAACGCGGTCGCCAGTTCCAGTCCTGAACGCTTCAGCCAAAGTTTTCGTAACCTGAAGACCTATTTTGCTATTACCAGTATTTTTATGATGTTGTTTTTGCTGATCCTGCTCATCGCGGTAGTGGCGCTTTTATAAGTTTGTTTACGCGGTAAATTTTCCCGGCTATTTTCTATCCCGCTTTGATCAGTCAACAGCAAGAAGCTTATTCTTCTATTTGACAAAAAACCGAAGTATATTTAGTCTTCACCAAAACCAACTTTTATGGAACAACAACAGGGTTCTTCACTTTTCGGGCTCACGGTCGATCAATCTGGGAAAGCGCACCTTGCTGAGGCTGCACGTTGGGCAAGGTTTCTTGCCATCGTAGGCTTTGTCGTTTGCGCACTTGTCGTACTGATCGGGGTCTTTTTCAGTTCTTTTTTAGGTGTGCTGTCGAATAGGTATGGCGGCGACAATCCTTATGGGGACGTATCTTTTACTCCCGGGATGGGCGCTGTTATGGCCTTTTATTATATTGTCATCGCGCTGATCTACTTTTTCCCCTGCCTTTTCCTGTTCCGGTTTGCTACTAAGATGAAAGTGGCACTGGCATCCAATGACCAGGAAACGCTGAATACTTCTTTTCAAAACCTGAAAGCGACTTTCCGTTATATGGGTATTGTCACCATCGTGATGCTGGTATTCTTCCTGCTGGCATTCCTGGTTGCCTTTTTAGGTGTGATGACCGCCGGCTCGATGTAGGCTTATAAATGATTTTTTGCACGTGGAGTGTTGGGAATTGAATAAATTTCAGTGTAATATTCAGTTTTCAACATTCCCTTTTATATCATCTGGCTTGCGCGCTAATTGGCTAGAAAGACAGGAATTTTAGTGCCCTCAATTCAATTTTGCGGGGCTATACTTATATTTGCACCCCCGACTCCCTAGCTCAGTTGGTTAGAGCTACTGACTCTTAATCAGTAGGTCCTGGGTTCGAGTCCCAGGGGGGTCACCCTTAAACGACGCGGTCTTTCCCGCGTCGTTTTTTTATTTCATCATAACAATCCGAGTCCCCCTAATTGTTTAATTT
>JAEYOL010000147.1 GCA_023411775.1 Bacteroidota bacterium
CATGCTTACCTGCCCCAGGAAAATGCCGAGTATTTCACCGGAGATATGAACCTTATGGACTGGCTTCGTCAATATGTGCCATCACATGTTACGGATGTGGACGAACCTTTCCTACGTGGTTTTCTTGGAAAAATGCTTTTCAGCGGTGATGATGTCATGAAGAAAACAAATGTTCTTAGTGGTGGCGAAAAAGTGCGTTGCATGATCAGCCGGATGATGTTGCAGAATCCAAATGTGATCCTGCTCGACCAGCCCACCAATCACCTCGACCTGGAAAGTATCCAAAGTTTCAACGAACAGTGTACCGACTATAAAGGCATCGTTCTGCTTACCAGTCATGACCATACTTTTATGCAGACAGTTGCCAACCGCGTTATCGAACTCACACCTTCAGGTATCATAGACAGGCTGATGACATTTGATGAATACCTTGAGGATGACAGGGTGAAGGGGTTGAAGGCGGAGATGTATAAGTAAGGTACTAAGTCTTGAAACAATTTGGAATTTTGGGGGTGTCCTGATTGTCGGAATTACTCATTGTTGGAATTTGGATAGGCAATTGTTTCAGATACATTTAAAGAGATTTTATAAAAGCGATCAGGGCTTTACGGTCTTCATCGTTTAGATCGAGTCCATATTTATGTCCCGTAACTGCCATTGTTTTTAACGCGGCAGGTTTGTATCCGGTAGGGGTATAATCGCTTTCCAGCCTTTTCTTATCAAACATATCTTCGAGCGTGGCAAAATAGCCGCTATGTAAAAATGCGGAACGGTTCCAGGCACCTTTTAGGGAAGGCACTTTATAATACCCGCTTCCTCTTCGGGTAAACATAGCAAGACCCGGGTCTGTTTCGAGGCACTCTTCATAGATATCATATTTTAGAAAATGCTCTTTCGGTATTGTGAATCCACTTGCCGGTGTGAGTTTATTACTCGTATAAAGGGGAGGGGTATGGCATTCCGAACAGTTTTCGGCTTCGAAGATCTGTTTACCTTTTTCAATCAACGCGGCTGGTGAAGGATTTGGGTTTTGCGGAGGCTTCAATGAATAAATATATTTCGCCAGGGCGTATAACTGCGCGTCAGAATACCTAAGCAATTCTCCTTTTCGTGGATCATCGGGCCGGGGTCGCGGATTGTAACCACTGTAATCATTTAAAAAGTCAAGGCCCTGGTTTAAGGCCGCATATCGCATAAGGTCGCCGATATCGCGATGGAGCATCAGTCCCGTGCGATCAAAATATTTGCGATCACGAAGATTGTATAGATCAGGAATATTAGTTGGGTAACCGATCATCGATCCATGGCGATGCATTACGCCTGGGATCGTGGCCTGGAAATCGGGTATTACGGTTTTGTCGTATTCCGTTTCAAAATCCGCCCAGATCTTCTGGCTTTCATGTTTGATCCAGGGCGCTATAAAAAGCATGGAAAGTAATGACTTTGTTGTTTCAGGTATTGTCCCCACCTGTTGTTGTGCAGCAGGACTATAGGCCAGCACCAGTGGCAGGTCTTTACCGAAAGGATAATTACCCTGCGCACCTTTTAACGTAGTGCCATCTGGCATCACTTTAGTGTGACAGGTTGCACATGAAAAGGATCCTAAAAACAACTGACCTTTTTCTTTTACTGTGATATTGAAAAATGGAATGATGCCATCTTTCGTGGTTGGCATTTTGATTTGTTTCCAGTTTTCAGCAATACCAGGTAAAGCTCTTTTCAGATTTGAATCAAGTGGAAGAAGCAGGGTAGGCATTGCAAAAATTATTTCACCCGCTTTGATCCAGTCTGCTTCGGTTCTTAGCTTATCTGGATTGAAATCGATGAATTCATCTTGCTGTGCAAGCCATTCATAATAGCCACTTGGTTCGAGTCCGGGCATATACATCGGGTAGGTGCGGTATGCTAATCGTTCGGGAATACTGTAATAGTATTGTTCAGAAACAGTGGTTACATGCACCGATGTATCCACGAGTGGAAGATGTAGCGACTGAAGTTTTTCCTCATCCCAGGTCTTAGGTATCTCTTCAAATATATGGGTTGCGCGATAACCGGCCATTACCAGTATCACTAATACGCTGAATACAAACAAACACTTACGCATAAGCTTACAGGTTTAAAGGGTTACTTCCTTAACACATGTAGCTTCGAAAGAGTAGGCGGAAAGAAATGATTTGAAATTATAAAAAGGTCGCCGGTATGCGCGGCAACCTTTTATTTCAATAAAGTAAAATTGGCTTTTACAGGTTAGGCCTGTAAAAGCCCGAAATTATTTGGCTGCCACTTTTAAGTCAACCCTCCTGTTTTGAGCTTTACATTCGGGTGTATCGTTGCCGGGACAAACTGGATGTTCAGGGCCGTATCCTACAGCTTCTGTAACCTGGTTCTTACCGGCGCCAAGTTTGATCAGCTCATTCATAACATACCGGGCACGATCATCGGAGATCTTTTTATTGACAGCAGCATCACCGGTATTATCTGTATAGCCACCTATCTTAATCGCAGCGGATGGAAAGTTTTTTAGGATCGCTGCGATGTTTTGTACCTGTGTTTGAGATGATGAAGTCAACACTGATTTACCTGTTTCAAAATAGACGCGGTCAAAAGTTACCCAGTTCTTCGTCTTATCATCTGTATCAATTTTGAAATCCGGGCTATTGAGCATATTGTAGAGTTTTGCTTCCGTGCTGTTTTCGCCTACACGAAGCGTATTGCCATCATTTAATTTTATCTCGATCTCATTCCCGGTATTATAAACATAGTTGCCTGTTGCGGTATCGAGCATTCCCGCTGACCTGTCAACCGGCGCAGGCTCCGGTGCAATGGTAGTTGTAGTTGTGTCTTCATTGGTGGTGGTAGCTGCATCACCACATCCACGCTGCGTAAAGAACCAGATCAAAGCAGCCAGAGCTACCAGTAATAGCAAGGGCCATAGCCATTTGTTACCGGAGGATCCTACATTCTTTACGGTATCTGATGCATACTCGCCGGCAGATGATACTCCGCCCGCGATCCTGCTTCCAATGTTGGAAAGACTCCCCAGGCCAAGAGCCCCGGCCAGGTTAAATCCCGAAGGTACTGCGTTTAGAATAGAGTCTTTCTGACTTTGAAGAAAAGCGCCGATGTCTGCAGCTCCCAGGTTATTCTCGGTTGCATATTGTCCAACAGGAGCCAGTGCAGCTGGAGCTGCCATGCTCATCACCGCATTGGCTGAAGAAGGTTTGATGCCTGCAAAACCTGCGATAGCGTTTATGATACCATTTAGTCTGTCACCAAAAATGGAATTAAGCCAGCCCATTACCGTGGAACCTATACCACCAGACCCGGAGGCTCCGGTATTGGCCAGGTTACCAAGATTACTCAGAATTCCCGATCCTGCGGCTCCCTTCACCATTTCCAAAATACCTGACCCTCCGCCCGAGGAAGATTTGCTTAAAAGGCCGGCCAGTACCGCGGGGATCGCGCCACTAAGGGCTTTTTGAATTCCACCTTCAGTTTCGCCCAGCCCAACTGCAGCTCTTGAGACCAGGTCATTAGGCAGCAGACTTTTTGCCGCATCAATTAAATTGATTGCCATGGTGTTGATTTTTAAATTTAAAAATACGGTGTGGGAGTCAGGCACTTGTAATGGGACAATTAAGGTAAGTAATTTGATTGAAATATGAATTAATTATCCTATACCTTCCTATGGCGTTTTTGATGAAAACCAACCAAAGGGCAGGTAGAAAAATATTTATTCACGCTATTGTATGGCAATTTTCTTCTATTTATCTTAGTCATCGCAAGCAACCAGCTCTTACCCGTTTCTGGCAATCCATCTCCTTCCTTACCTGTTAATCCTACCGGGAAAGACTAGTATCCGGGCCGTAGGTATGTAGCCGTGCTATATTCGGGTTGAAACCAGAAAACAGAATTTTTTAAAAGCTTCATCACCTTGCATGCAGGGGGTGAAGCTTTTTTTGTAACTCAACCTTGAAATCAGGTGTAATAAAAAGTCTAATTCGTTCCATCCGCGCTTCATATCTTCCACTACTTATTTATGAGCTTTCAAAACTCACTGCAAAAGAAAATTGGATTCTGGTCAGCAATTGCTATCATTATCGGAAGCATCATTGGCTCAGGCATTTTTATGAAGCCTGCTACGATGGCGGCACAGTTAGGCTCTCCTATTTGGTTAATGCTTGTCTGGATCATCGCCGGGCTTTTTTCTTTGTGTGGTGCGCTGATCTTTGCGGAACTGGGTGCCATGTGGCCCGAGACCGGCGGTATCTATGCCTATTTCCGTCGCATGTTCGGAGATTTTTTTTCTTTCCTCTATGGCTGGTCGGCCTTCGCGGTGGTTAACACTGCAGCGGTAGCCGCAATTGCATTTGTGTGTGCCCAATACAGCAATTATTTTTTACAATTGCCGGGACTGGATACCGCAACAGAGACTTCATGGGCCTGGCATATTCCTTTTATCGGTACACTGTATCCATTACAAAATATCCAGGTAAAGTCTATCGCTATTTTTATTGTACTTGGATTAACGTTGCTGAATTACCGAAGTGTGAAAGGGGGAAGTTCCTTTCAACTGGTATCTACAATTGTGAAACTCGCCGTTATTGTCGCATTGATAGGCGGCATATTTTTTTCCGGAAGGGGTGATGTTCAAAACTTTTTTCAAACTGAAACTCCACGACAGGGGATTGCCCTGCTTAGTGGTATCATTGCCGCCATGACAGGGGCATTTATGGCTTATGATGGCTGGATCAATATTACTTTCGTGGCCGGGGAACTTCGGCAGCCACAAAAGAATATTCCCCAAAGTCTGCTGGTGGGTGTGACTACCTGCATCGTTGTTTATGTGTTGGTAAACCTGGCTTACCTGTATGCTCTGCCTGTCGATCAGATGGGCGGATCTACCGTAATAGCTTCCGATGCCATGGCTATGGTGTTGGGAAATACAAGCGGGGCCCTTATTGCCGCCATGATCGTGATATCTACGATTGGCGCGGTTAACGGTAACCTGATGGCAACATCACGTGTCACTTATGCCATGGGGCGCGCTAAAGTATTTTGGCCCTGGACGGGAAGGACGCATGCCAGGTTTCAAACTCCGGGAAATGCTGTCTTGCTTCATGCGATATGGTCCTGCCTGTTCATTATCACTGGCTCCTTTGACATGCTGGCCGATATGTTTGTCTTTGTTACCTGGGTGGCTTACCTGTTTGGTGCTATCGGTATTTTTTTGATGCGGAAAAAAATGCCTGAGGAACCGCGGCCCTACCGGATCTGGGGCTATCCCTGGGTGCCGATATTGTTTATTGCTTTTTCAGGTTTTTACTTAGTGTCTACCATATGGAATGATATCGCCAATTACATGGCCGGCCGCCAGCCGGTGATCAATTCGCTCTTGGGTTTGTTGATCACGGCTATGGGATTGCCGCTATATTTTTACTACAGGAAAGGCAAAGTGAAAAAGGAGGTATAGTTCGAAATGAATGCCTGGCAACAAACGGGATCCCTTTTAGTCCGAGAATGAGGGCTGCGGATTTTTATGTTTGATCAAGATTTTATTCAAATGAGTCATATATAAATGATCAGAACCAGTACAAAAATCCCTGTTCTACAGTCCATCACCTTAATCTTTTGTTACCTGTGGAAAATTTTGAGTTGCTAGGAAATACAACAACCACAGTATAACTTTATTGGGTTTTTTTATGGACGTCACTCTCTGTGGAAGCTAAAATAGATTTTCTCAAGTCAGTCAAATCAATCAAACTGCATGTCTGCGATCAATAAACCCAGGATTGAGTCCATCGACCTTTTGAAAGGTTTAGTAATGGTCATCATGGCGCTTGACCATGTGCGTGACTATTTCCACTATTCCGCATTTTTTTTTGATCCTGGTGACCCGGAAAGAAGCACCCTGCCGATCTTTTTTACGCGATTTATTACGCATTTCTGTGCACCGGTGTTTAGTTTCCTGGCAGGTATGTCGGCCTGGTTGGTGGGAAAAAGAAAATCCAGGTCTGAACTGTCAGCCTTTCTTCTGAAACGGGGATTATGGCTGGTTTTTATAGAAATGACGATTGTGAATTTTGCCTGGTATTTTGATATTTATTTCCGTAGTCCAGGGTTGCTTGTAATCTGGGCTTTAGGTGTTGGGATGATCTTCCTTGCTGCATTGATACATCTGCCGAGGAAGTGGCTATTGATCCTTAGCCTGCTGATCATCTTTGGTCACAATTTATTAGACAACCTGCGGTTTGAAGGCAATATGCTTTGGGCTATACTCCATGAATTTGCTGTTTTTCAACTTACTGACAACGTGGAGCTGACTGTTGTATATCCACTGATTCCATGGATAGCTGTGATGTCGCTGGGATTTTATTTTGGAAAATTTTATGACGCCGAAGTAGATAAAAAGTATCGCCGAAAGTTGTTTAATCAAATCGGGATCGCATGCCTTGGCCTGTTTATTATTTTAAGAGCTACAAATATTTATGGCGATCCGATCCCCTTTACTAACTATCCGGGATTTTCAGGAAGTATTATTTCCTTTTTTAACCCGACCAAGTATCCACCGTCTTTGCAATACCTTTTAATGACCCTGGGTTCATCTCTTATATTCCTGGCAAATACAGAAAACCTAAAAGGCAGGATAGTTAGTTTTTTCTGTACGTTTGGACGAGTACCGTTTTTCTACTATATCCTTCACTTATATCTTATACATCTTCTGGCAATAATCTTTGCCGAGCTTTCGGGATATGGCTGGCAGAAGATGATTTTTGAGGATTGGATATCGGAGTCGCCGTACCTGAAGGGCTATGGTTTTAGCCTTTGGGTGGTCTACCTCGTCTGGATAGGAGTTATACTTTTGCTTTACCCGCTTTGTAAACGATTTGACAGGTACAAGCAGCTACACCGGGAGAAATGGTGGCTTAGCTATCTTTAAATATTTCGCGCTTGTATTTAAAGGGGGGATAGTAAAACTCAAAATTGTAGTTTTTCAAAGGGCGAGGAAAGGACACGAAGTGCACGATGGAAACACGGAGGGGCAAAGAGGACTAAGGGAAATGTTGCAGAAGGAAATAAACTGATAAATTGTATTTGGTTTATTGGATTCAAATTTTCTAACTTTCATTCGATTATTATGACTAAAACCGACTACAAGACGATTGATGAATATCAGCAATCCTTTACTGAAGACATACAGAAAAGGATGCAGACTATTCGGGAAATGGTGCACAAAGAAGTATCAGGCGTCACTGAGGTGATCAGTTACCATATACCTGCCTTTAAGTGTGGTAAGAGCTTCCTGATCTATTATTCCGCATACACTAATCATATCTCGCTCTCCAGTCCCTGGAGTGCCGGATTGTTGAAAGCGTTTGAAGCAGAGTTAAAGAAATATAAGGTTACAAAGTCGGCCATACAGGTACCACATGATACTCCGCTGCCGGTCGATTTTATCAGGAAACTTTTGCGATTCAGAAAAAAGGAGATCGGGGCATGAAAATGTGTCGGACTTGTATTCTATGAACTAACCAGTACACCGGCCAAAAATTACTTACTTTAACAGTAAATATATTTCAATGAGTAAGCTTGTAAAGATCAAAACCCAGGTCAATGACGCGAGTGTCGCGGATTTTATAGCCGGTATTGCAGATGAGGAAAAAAGAAAGGACAGCCAGACCATCCTGAAGATGATGGAAAAAGCCACAAAGCAAAAGCCTAAAATGTGGGGTAGCTCCATGATCGGATTTGGAGAACTGCGTTATAAAAGTCCGGCAACCGGCAGAGAGGTCGACTGGTTTAAGATCGGTTTTGCACCACGAAAAAATAATTTGTCGCTCCACTTAGTGGTTGATGTTAAAAAGCATGCCGATACTTTAAACAAATTGGGCAAACATAAGACCGGTGCGGGTTGTCTATACATCAATAAACTGGCTGATGTAGATCTGAAAGTTCTAGAGAAAATGATCCAGCTCGCCGTTAAATAGACTGCTGGTTTAATTTGTACTGTGATGACTGAGAAGGAGAAAATGCTGGCAGGCAGGCCTTACCGGGCGTTTGATGAATTGCTGGTAGAGGAAAGATTCAGGGCTAAACAAATTGTTTTTACCCTCAATAACCTGGCTCCAACTGAATATGATCGTCAGCAGCAGCTTTTACAATCCCTGTTAGGTAAAATTGGGAGCAATAGTAAAATTGAGACACCCTTTCGTTGCGATTATGGTTATAACATTCATATCGGGGATGATTTTTACGCAAACTACAACTGTGTGATCCTGGATTGTGCCAAAGTTCAAATTGGCCACAATGTATTCTTCGCTCCTAATGTATCGCTTTTTACTGCGGGTCATCCTATCGATGCACAAATACGAAACCAGGGTTGGGAATACGCTTTTCCTATTACGATAGGCGACAGTGTCTGGATAGGTGGTAATACAGTTATCAACCCCGGCATTACCATCGGAAACAATGTAGTCATAGGTTCTGGCAGTGTAGTTACCCGTGATATTCCCGATAATACCCTTGCATTTGGTAATCCCTGCAAACCCCATCGTTCCATCACCGATGATGACAAACAATATTACTTCAAAAACCTAAAATTTTAATCGTCCGGAATCCAGTATCCAGTATCCAGTATCTAGTATCTAGTATCCAGTTCACATCATCTTCCTGATCAACTTCCCCAACATCATCAACCCATAATCGGCATTATCATCCCAGGGTTTGCCAAAACTGATACGAATACAATTGGAATAATTGCAACTGGCTGAAAATATTTTTCCCGGCGTGATAGAGATATTGTGTTTCATCGCTTCCGTTCTCAGTTTAAAAGCGTTTACTTTTTTATTGAGTTGCACCCACAATACAAACCCACCATGCGGACGTGATACCTTGGTGCCTTCGGGAAAATAATCTACTATGCCCTGCATATACCGAAGACATTGCGTATGCAACGCTTTTCGTAAGCTTTTTAGGTGATACTCATAGCGACCTATTTGCAGGAAATGCGCCAGGGCAGCCTGGGTGAGGGTAGGGGAGCTGATATTCTGAATGCGTTTGATTTGCTTTACCTGTTCGAGAAATTTACCGGGGATCACCCAGCCGATACGGTATCCGGGCGCAAGGGATTTAGTCAGCGATGAACAATGCATCACCAGTCCTTTTGTGTCGTAATATTTACAGGTACGAGGACGATTTTTTCCAAAATACAATTCACCATAAATATCATCTTCAATCAATGGTATGTTATGCTTTGTAATGATCTCGACCAGTTTCTTTTTATTTTCATCGGGCATGCAGCCGCCCAGGGGATTATTGAAATTGGGGATCGCAACGCAGGCTTTGATGGGAAACTTTTTAATTATTTCCTGCAAACAATCAAGGTCGAGGCCGACCACACAGCAGGAAGGGACTTCCACTACTTTTAACCCGAGACTCTCAATGGCCTGGAATATCCCGAAATAATTCGGTGATTCCACTGCCACCGTATCACCAGGTTTTGTTACTGCCCGGAGACAGGTCGTGATCGCTTCCAGGCAACCTGAAGTTACCACTACTTCATCAGGTTTTACTTTACCGCCCCAGTTAAAAGCGAGCTTTGAAATTTGCTTTCGTAGTTCAAGGTTTCCCTGCGTATGTTCATAGTTGATACAATGATCAGGATTGTTGCGCAGCACGTGCATTACCGATTTATTGATCTTGGCTGTTGGCAACAGGCTCACGTCCGGTACTGCCATGGCGAGGTTGATGATCTTATCATTGTGCATAGCCAGGTCGGAATAGATGGATGAGATCATCTCCTTTACCGATACATCATGTGTTAACACATCAGGCTGTATGATACTGGGCAGTTCAAGAAATCGCCGCTGATTAAAGCGAACATAGTAACCCGACTTTGGTCTTGATTCGATCAGGCCCTTCCCTTCAAGATGATAGTAGGCCTGGAATGCAGTTCCCATACTGATCCCATACTCATCACTCAATACACGCACTGAAGGAAGCTTATCGCCGATCTTCAAAACGTCTTCTGCAATCATTTTCTCAAGACCCGCAGCAACCTGCATATACAGGTGCTCATCGGTAGCGAAACTGGACTTTGGCATAATGTTAAAAAATCTGATATAGTCAAAAATACAAAAACTGAATCTGTTTTTCCATCAATAATTCTCCAAAATTTGTATCTGAATTCAAGAAAACATATTTATTGACGCGATTGCCCCGCTACCACGATTTGAAAATCTTTGTTCAACCACCACGACAATAATTAAACACTAAGGATGAAAAAGGAATTACATAAAGCTTATATAGCGTTGGGACTGGTAAGCTTCTTCTGGGGAACTACTTATGTAGCGTCGCGGATCGGTGCGCAGCATATGCCAGGATTATTTGTGTCGGGATTGCGCCAGTTGATGTCGGGTTCGATACTGGTAGCTTATTTTTTAATTCGCGGACATAGGATACCCGGATGGGCTGTACTTAAGAAAATTTCGGTGCAAAGCATATTCATGTTGTGTCTCGCCAATGGACTGCTTACCTGGTCGCTGGAATATATCAGCGGCGGGCTCGCAGCCATCATCGCGGCCCTGGTGCCATTGTTCATCGCACTGTTTACAGTATGGCTTTCAAAGTGTGCAAAGATCACACGACTGATGGTGGCAGGACTCGTTATAGGATTTGCAGGTGTGTTGACCATATTTTATGATTACCTCGGTGAAATGCAAAGCAAAACTTTTGTATTCGGTGTCGTATTAGCCCTGCTTTCCACCCTGTCATGGTCATTTGGTACCGTTTATATTTCCAGGCAAAAGCCACCTGTTGATGTTTTGTTCAATGTAGGACTGCAGATGTTTATCGCCGGGATATTGGTGCTCACTGTATGTGCCGTTACAGGTAAGTACATCAATCTTGCTGATGTGAACCAGGATTCCTGGCTGGCTTTGATCTACCTGGTGGTATTTGGTTCATTGGTGGCATACACAGCTTATGTATTTGTCATTAGCAAGTTACCGCCCACACAGGTGTCTGTTTATGCCTATATCAACCCGGTAGTTGCCGTGGTGATCGGCTGGCTGGTGCTTTCAGAAAAAATGAATGCTAATATGATCCTCGGTACGCTGATCACTCTCGGCGGAGTTTACCTGGTGAACAGGGAATTTAAAAAAGTAAAGCAATGAATAATATTCGAATCTTAGACTACAGGCCGGAGCACCAACCATATTTTGAGGCTTTCAACAGGGTTTGGATTGAAGAACTTTTTGAGATGGAACCGGTTGATGAATGGGTATTGACCAATCCCGGTCAGGCTATCCTGGAGCCGGGCGGCGCCATACTGATGGCTGAATACAATGGCATGATCGCTGGCACGGTTGGACTTCGCCGCATAGACGTGGAGACATTTGAGTTTACAAAAATGGCGGTGGATAAACATTACCACAGGCGCGGTATTGCCGAAGCCCTGAGTTATGCCAGTTTTATAAAAGCACATAAGCTTGGCGCTGAAAAGATAATACTGTACTCGAATAAGAAAAACGCCGGAGCGATCAAATTGTATGAAAAGCTCGGGTTTCAACACCTTGAAGTTGAGACAGGAGTCTATAAACGCGCCGATGTTAAAATGGAGATTGCTATAGAAACAGCATTGCAGAAAGCTCATGCATTCTATGATCTCGTCGAATATTGACTTGGAATCAAACCTTAAACCTACATCATTTACTACCATGTACCCCAAAATCATCAAAGCCGATGTGTCACACGCGGCCGTGATCGCTTCGATCGCGAAGAAGACTTTCCGCCATACATTCGGCGGTATATTTCAAAACAGCGAGGATATGTTTGAATACCTGGAGTACTCATACAATCCGGTAAAACTTGTGCGAAGTCTTCGCAAGGAAAACAATGTATACCTCCTGGCCTTTAACGGAAATGATCCGGCGGGCTTTGTAAAGGTAAAAACGCATTCTCTCAATGACCAGATCGAGTCAGGTGCGCAGATGCAATTGCAAAAAATTTATGTGTTGCCTCAATACCAATCAGCCGGGATTGGTTCTGCGCTCATGAAGAAAGCAATAGACCTGGCCTGGGATATCCATCCTGATTATGTTTGGCTGGACGCACCGGCCAGCAATGCCCAGGCCCTGAAATTTTATGAGCGTCACGGGTTTCACAGGCTGGGACAATATTATTTAACTATCGGGAGTCAGTCTTTTGAATATTATCTTTTGGGATTGCCAGTAGCGGCGGAAATGATGAATGCCTGCTAGCCTATAATAATTTTGTTGACGATTATTTCTGCAATACAGCAGAAATGACTTAAGGTGCAAATACCTATCTTGCGGGCCAAACAAAAAAGCCATGCGCTGGATGAAATGGGTGGGATTAGCTGCGGCAATCATGCTGGTTATATCCTGTTTTAATACCTGGGTGGTGATCACCACAAAAGATATAGTCGTGACGGGGGTTGATGCCACCGGAACAAACTTTGGTAAACCCGCTTATTTCAACCTGATATTCACCAGTCTTTTCCTTGTTTTCAACTTTATCCCGCGGATATGGGCAAAGCGCCTGAACCTTGTTGTATGTGCATTCAACCTGGCATGGACTATTCGTAACTATTTTATGGTATCAACCTGCAGGGCAGGGGAGTGTCCCGAACAACATACAGCCCTCTACCTAATGCTGATTGCGGCAGTTATCATGTTGCTATCCGCCTTTTTCCCCGATATGAAATTGCAGGAGAAGGGCACACGCGAATAAAATTTTGTATCAGCTAATTGTTGTATGATGATTTTCTTTAAATTTGATGTAACAATTTTTTCCTTGCCCGGGTGTTAAGCGACCTGCCTACGAAATCTTTCACTAACTGACTTAACCTTAACCGCATCGTTAATTCGATCGCAGTACAAATGTTCCTTTGAAGATGTCTGTTTGACTATTACCATCGGGTATGGCATTGCCGTGCTATATTTCTAATGGTTTAAAATATGATCTTAGAAAAACCATTCAATATCGATCCGCTTTACTTTGTAGAGCGGATTTTTTTTATCGTAACCATCGTTATTTAAGGTAGTCGAATATAGTGGAATGTAGTTTAACATTGTTTAACAACTTTAAACCATCTTCAACAACTTTAAACAACCTTCAACCTTTTAGTTGGTGTTATGTAAACAGTCTTGCAACTATGAAAGCACCTGCGGCTGCGAGGCAACCGGTAAGCGTGGTGAGCAGGATGCCGCGGATGGCCGCCAGGCCGGTAACACGGCTTTTGAGGTAACCCAGTACAACCAGGCTTAGCAATGAAATGACAATCGAAAACGGAAGAGCGCGGGTGGCTGGCTCCATTAAAAAATAGGGGCCAACGGGTAATAAACCACCAAGTGCATAGGAAAGACCAATTGTCAGCCCAGTCCTGGAAGCATGCCTGTTATGCTGAAGCGTCTGAGTATCACTTGTGATTTTTTCAGACCATTCCTGTTTTTCCCTTACGACGTCCTCCGCCACTTTTGCCTGCAATTCCTCGCTCATGCCAAGGTTTGCAAAAAATGATTTTATTTCATCCTTAGTTCCCGTTGATTCGGGAACAGGTTTATACAGGCCGGTCTCAGATTTTCCAGTGAGATACCCTCCTACACCCATCGCGATAGCGCCCGCGGCCAGGGCAACGATCCCCGTCAGGCCAACGACAGAGGCAGACTCAGTCACACGGCTTAAACCCACGGTTAAAGCAAAAGGTACAACCACGCCATCGGACATGCCAATCACCAGTTCTGAAAGAAAATCGTTATTTGATAATAATGGCCGTTGCTCCGATTGATTCATATAAAAACTAAATTCTTATGGATAATACCTAACACCTGTGTTGCTGGCTTAATTTTCGTCAATCCAATGTTTTCAGCGCCGCGCCAATTATCCCGACGCATTCCATGATCTGTTGTTTGTTGATAATAAGCGGCGGCGCGAAGCGGATCTTATCACCATGTGTTGGTTTTGCCAGAAGTCCTTTATCCTTTAGAGCCAGGCAAAGATCCCAGGCTGCATCTTTATTAGAATGTTCGATCACAATCGCATTCAATAAACCTTTACCACGTACAATACTGATATGCTTTGAACTCAGCGCTGTCAGCTCCTGCCGTAATAAATTACCCATCTCTACCGCATTCTCAGCCATCTGCTCATCGATTAACACCTGTAGAGCCGCGATGGCTGTTTTACAGGCCAGCGGGCTGCCGCCGTAGGTGGAGCCATGTTCACCGGGTTTTATGGTGAGCATAATCTCATCATCGGCGAGCACCGCACTTACGGGCATCATCCCCCCGCTTAACGCCTTACCCAGCAACAGGATATCTGGTTTTACATTTTCATGATCGCAGGCCAGCATTTTACCCGTCCGTGCGAGACCAGTTTGTATTTCATCTGCTATGAACAATACATTGGCCTGCTCACAAAGTTGCCTGGCTTTGTACAGGTATCCATCATCCGGTACTACCACACCAGCCTCGCCCTGGATGGGCTCTACCAGGAAACCGGCAACATTTTTATTCTCCAGCGCTTTCTCTAATGCTGTGATATCATTGTAGGGTATTTTCAAAAATCCCGGGAGATAAGGCCCATAATTATTTAGCGCAGCAGGATCGGTGCTGAATGAAATCACTCCTGTGGTACGTCCATGGAAGTTTCCCTCGCACACAATGATCAATGCTTTGTTTTCGGGGATCTGTTTGACTTCGTAGGCCCATTTGCGACAAAGCTTGATACCCGTTTCCACAGCTTCCACACCGGTATTCATTGGCAGGACTTTATCATAGCCAAATATTTCCGTAATATATTTTGCGTACTCGCCTAACACATCACTATGAAAAGCGCGACTGGTGAGCGTAAGTTTTTGAGACTGCTCAATAAAAGCTTTCAGGATAAGTGGATGACAATGACCCTGATTGACGGCAGAATAACCGCTTAGAAAATCATAATATTTTTTTCCATCCACATCCCATACATGAACACCTTCGCCGCGACTGAGTACAACCGGCAGGGGATGATAATTGTGTGCGCCATATTGTTCCTCCAGTTGGAGATGGTATAATGCTTTTTCCGAAAGGTTGACCGTTGATTGCATGGTGCAATATTTAAAAAATCAATAAATGAAAATGAAGATGGCAAACGTAGTTGATCCGGCAGGACGCTTTCCTAGTGGTTGAGCAGGTCGAGATTGAGTGCCAGGAAGAATTCTATGTTGATCTTTTGCCTGATAGCGGGAATATTTATCGCAAGATAGTAATTTTAGTGAGGACAGAGTCCATAAAACCCCTAAAATTATGAGTTATACCATTCCACCTCGCACACATATCGGGCATGTTCATCTCAAAGTATCCGACCTCGAACGGTCGTTAAAGTTTTATCGCGACCTGTTGGGGTTTGAAGTAACACAGTACTATGGTGACGGCGCGGTATTCCTATCAGCCGGGGGCTATCATCACCATATCGGGCTCAATACCTGGTACAGCAAAAACGCAGGGCCTGCACCAGCCCGGGCGGCGGGACTATTCCACCTGGCGATTGTATATCCCGAACTAAAAGATCTGGCTAATATTTTCAGGCGTTTGCGGAATGCCAGTTACCCGATGACAGGGGCTTCAGATCATGGCGTATCACAGGCACTGTATTTGAATGATCCGGATCAAAATGGGGTAGAACTATATTGGGACAGACCAAAAGCCGAATGGCCCGTGGATAATGACGGACAGATTCAGATGGTCACCGAACCGCTGGATCTCGAGGAATTACTTAGCCTGGCTGAATAAGGAAGTATCAAAAGAAAAGTATTTTGTCGGATTAAATCTCCTTATAAAAATAATGTGAAGGAGCATCTATATTCACCGCTGTATTCCTATCAAATATTCCATAGACGCTGCTACCAGTGCCGGACATTGATGCGTACAAAGCGCCATGCTCGTAAAGAGAGTTTTTAATTTTTTCTATTTCGGGAAATGCTGGAAAAATCGTTTTTTCAAAATCATTCTTTAGTTGATCCTTCCAGGTATGAACAGGCTGGCTAATGATCTCACGGGTTGACCTGACCGGGATGGCCGGCGAGGCACCAGCAAATGCTTTGCCCGTGCTAATATGTATGCCCGGGTTGATCAGCACAAATTTATAAGATGAAAGATCCAAATCAACTGGCTGCAGCACTTCTCCACGGCCCGTTGCATGGCATGGCTTATTGATAATAAAAAACGGGCAATCGCTACCCAGTTTTAAAGCATATTGCAATAATTGATCTGTTGTTAATCCAAGTTGAAATTTGTCGTTGAGTAAGGTCAGGCTGAATGCTGCATCAGCGCTGCCACCACCA
>JAEYOL010000153.1 GCA_023411775.1 Bacteroidota bacterium
AAACCTATCCACACCCATGGAAGTTCACAAGGCAGCATAAATAGCAGGAATTAAACAAACTAGAATAGTATCCACAAAAACAATGTGGATTGTAAAAAAGAAAAAAAGAACCAAAAAAAGAAAAAAGGTAATAATAGTAATACTGTCTACTTTTTTTAGGACATGACACCTCTTCCTATTCCCTACTTCCCGCCTTCCCGGCCCCCAATCCCAGACACTCAATTTTTCCGAAACAAAAACAACCTTTATCTTCGCCGCTTAATGAAGCTACTCATTAAGAAAGCCAGGGTTGTTGATCCTCTCTCCCCTTTCAACGGGCAAATTCTCGATGTATTTATTGACAATGGTACCATTACCCGGCTCGACAAGTCCCTGGAGGAAAAAGCCGACCAGGAGATTGATATCCCCGGCGTACACCTGTCACCGGGCTGGCTTGACATTTTTGCAAATTTTGGCGACCCGGGCTACGAATTCAAAGAGACCCTGGAATCAGGTGCCGCAGCCGCAGCGGCAGGTGGATACACCGACATCCTGGTAATCCCCAATACCAACCCCTGCATTCACAACAAGGCAGGCGTGGAATACATCGTTCAAAAAACTAAGTCGCTTCCTGTCAATGTTCACCCTATTGGTGCGATCACCAAAAACGCCGAGGGAAAGGAACTGGCGGAAATGTATGATATGCGTAACAGTGGCGCTATCGCCTTTAGCGATGGCATCAATTGCGTACAGTCTTCCGGGTTGTTGCTGAAAGCGCTTCAATACATCAAATCATTTAATGGCATACTGCTTCAGGTACCAGATGATAAAAGTATCAACCCCCATGGCCTGATCAACGAAGGGATCGTTTCAACGCAGCTGGGTCTGCCCGGCAAGCCGGCCATGGCAGAAGAACTGATCGTGGCCAGGGATATTGAACTGGCACGTTATGCCGGATCCCGCCTCCATTTTTCAGGTATCAGCTCCAAAAAATCACTTGACTATATCGAAAGCGGAAAAGCCTCAGGCGTAGATATTAGTTGCTCGGTTACTCCGTATCATCTTTTCTTTTCTGATGAGGACATGACGGATTATGATACAAATCTAAAAGTCAATCCACCGCTTCGCACACCCAATGACCGTGCAGCATTGCAAGCTGCAATCTCTTCGGGAATGATCGATTGCATCGCCTCACATCACCTGCCGCATGAATTTGATAGCAAGGTGCTGGAATTCGAATACGCGAAATATGGTATGATCGGATTGCAAACTGCTTTTGCTGCAATTAATACCGCAATGCCAGGGATTGATCCGGCAAAATGGGTAGAACTCTTATCTATAAATCCGAGAAAGTTATTTGGCCTGGAACAAGCTACGGTCAAAGAAGGCAGTACCGCTTCACTTACATTGTTTGATCCAAATTCCAAATGGGTGGTTGAGGAAAGAAATATTTTATCGAAATCAAAAAACAGTGCATTTATTGGCAAAGAACTCACCGGCCGGGTGATGGGGATCATCAATAAAAACAATGCAGTACTACACTAAATCCAAATTATCTCATGCCTAAACTTACTCCCCTCCTGAAGGGTATCATCACAGGTGTCCTGATGGTTATTTGCTCACTGCTGCTTTATTATTCCGATGTAGCACCGGGATCTTTATGGCATTATATCATTTACCTTTTGTATACCGCGGGAATTGTATGGACGCTGAAAGCTTATTCTGACTCGGATGCTTATACCGGGAAATTTTCGGACCTCTTTGGACAGGGATTTCGTTGTTTTATTATAATCATCCTGATCATGGTTGCGTTTACGTCGATATTTTCCATACTGCATCCAGAATTTGCGGAAGAAGCCGCAAAGCAATATCGTGCCGACCTGGTGAAAGAGGGCAATAAATTACCAGCAGAGATCGATAAGCTGGTCGCTGATGCGAAAAAACAATACACAACGGGTGTGGTTTACTTTACAATTTTCGGATATTTGATAATTGGCGCCATTGTCAATGCAATTGCCTCGATCATTATCGTTTTAACAAAAAGAAGTAAATAAACAATGGATCTATCCATCGTCATACCATTGCTTAATGAAGAAGAGTCTTTACCCGAGCTTTCGGCATGGATAGAAAAGGTAATGCTGGAAAATAATTATTCCTACGAGATCATCTTTGTCGACGATGGCAGTACAGATAACTCCTGGAAAGTCATAGAGCAGTTACGGGAAAAAAATCCAAATATCAAAGGCATCAAGTTTCAGCGCAATTATGGTAAGTCTGCCGGCCTCAACGAAGGTTTCCGTGCAGCTACCGGCGACGTGATCATCACCATGGACGCTGATCTGCAGGATAGCCCTGATGAGATCCCTGAGTTGAGAAAAATGATCGTCGAAGATGGCTACGACCTGGTGAGCGGCTGGAAAAAGAAACGGTATGACAACAAGCTCACTAAAAACCTGCCGAGTAAATTATTCAATGCATCTGCCCGGCAGATGAGCAAAATAAAACTACACGATTTCAATTGTGGTCTGAAGTCTTACGACAAAAAAGTGGTTAAGAGTATAGAGGTATACGGCGAGATGCATCGTTATGTACCCGTACTGGCTAAATGGGCCGGCTTCCGTAAGATCGGTGAAAAAGTTGTTGAACACAGACCGCGCAAATATGGTGTCAGCAAATTTGGCTGGTCGCGTTTCATCAATGGATTTCTCGACCTGGTGACCATTTTTTTCATGGGGAAATTTGGGAAACGGCCCATGCACTTCTTTGGCGCCTGGGGAACCGTTTTTTTCCTGATAGGATTCGGGTTTGCCGTCTTCCTGATCGTTTCCAAAATCATCGATGCGGCTTATCCTATCACAAACCGCCCGGGGTTTTACCTGGCCCTGACATCATTGCTAGTGGGCGTACAATTGTTCATGGCAGGGTTTATTGGTGAACTTGTTTCCCGAAACGCATCAGGCCGAAACACCTATTTAATCGAAGACCGGACAGGCCTGTAATACGGCCGCTTTCAACTTTTGATCGTGCCATCCGTTTCACATAAAAAAATTGTCATCCTGGGACCCGCACATCCGCTACGCGGTGGCGGGATCACAACATTCAATCACAGGCTGGCGAAAGAATTTATTGCCAGCGGGCACCACTGCAGCATTTATTCGTTTTCACTTCAATACCCATCGTTTCTTTTTCCTGGTAAAACACAATACAGCGATGAACCCGCCCCGCAGGGTCTTACTATTTTTCCTGTAGTCAATTCCATCAACCCGTTCAATTGGCTGAAAGTTGGGAAACGTCTCCAAAAAGAAAAACCGGACATCATCGTCGTTCGCTTCTGGCTGCCTTTTATGGGACCCGCACTAGGAACAATACTGCGGAAAGTAAAGAAGAATAAACACACCAAAATCGTTTGTATCGCAGACAACGTGATCCCACATGAAAAAAGGCCTGGCGACAAACCCTTCACCAGATATTTCCTGAAACCCTGCGATGCCTTTATTACTATGAGCGAAAAAGTAATGAAAGACCTTCGCTTGTTTGAAAAAGCAAAACCGGCCATATTGGTGGAACACCCCTTATACGACAATTTCGGTCCGGTCATTCCAAAATCGGATGCGAGGAAGCATCTTGGACTTGCAGAACATGACAGGATCCTTTTATTCTTTGGCTTTATACGAAAATATAAAGGTCTCGATCTTTTACTCGAAGCGTTGTATCTGCTAAAGCAGAAAACCGGATCGCACACTGGTGATCTCAAACTCCTGGTTGCCGGTGAGTTTTATGAAGATCAGAAACATTACCTGGAGCTGATCGAAAGCCGGGGCCTACAGGATCAGGTAATCCTTAGATCCGATTTTATACCAGATAGCGAAGTTCAATATTTCTTCTGTGCGGCGGACGTGGTCGTGCAGCCTTATCGCAACGCAACGCAAAGCGGGGTCACACCACTGGCATATCATTTTGAAAAGCCCATGATCGTTACGAACGTAGGGGGACTTCCTTCCCTGGTCCCACATGAAAAGTCAGGATTGGTTACCGAACCCGATCCCCGGGCCATAGCCGATACAATTGCACAATACTTCAAGTTTGGCGAGGGCTTTTTTGTTCCACATCTTCGAGAGGAAAAAAAGAAATTCAGCTGGCAGAACCTGACAGACGCGATATTTTCAATTGCGTCAATTGATCGTTGATTTGAAGTCTTGCAGTGTTGCCATCGTGTGACTATAATTCAAACTTGCAGATTCCGGATAATCTGGTATTCTCCTGGTTGATGAGGCCTCCCGCGCTGTAGAGACTATTGTTATAGGAAAATATCGTCTCGTAATACAGGTCGCTATCCATATACCGATAACTCCAGGTATTTGTAGCAGGATCGTAGATCTCAATCATTGTTGAATATACAAACCAGCCCGTCATCCCTCCGATAAAAGCAATTTTGTTTCCGAATGCTATAGCTGGCACATAAGACTTCTTTTCCACTAATTGTATTTGCGACCAGGTTTCATTCGACACATCATAGACTTTTACTTCCTGCTCACCAGTAAAATAAATCCTGTCTCCCTGCATTACGGCACGATGGCCGCCTGCTGCCTCCTTTAATGTCTTTGAACTCCAGGTATCATTTTGCTCGTCATAAATCTCCAGTTGATTTGAACCCGCTGTGAAAAACCATACCTGCCTGCCTTTCACCACCGGAATAACTTCGCCGCTCCCCTCAAGTTCCTTATATGTCCACCAATCATCGTATACATCGTAGATATCAATTCTTCTGCTGAATGTATACGGGTCAATTCTTCCTCCCGCGAAAAAGATCTTACTGCCGGCAACAGAAGCCTCGCCCGCAAACCGGGGCGCAGTCAATCTTGTCTCCCGCCATGAATTGCTTACAGTATTAAATATGTTGACCTGCGTTGAAACCTGCCCTATGGAAGTGGTGGTGAGAGGATAAATATATCCGCCGGCTATGTACACTTCATTTCCGTACGAAGCAACCGCAACATGTGAACGTAGTGTTGCAAAAGTTTGGCGGGAAGTGATGCCCGAAACAGGATCAAATACATCTAAAGTAGCACCGTCAGAAAAATAGAATTTTTCATTACACAGAGTTGCCCGTGCATCCACTACTGCCCCTTTAAAAACACCCGCAGGGGTTGAACCAGGTATTACACAGTCTACTATCGCTACCGGTTTTTGCACCCTGATGACTACTGTATCATAGTCACTCAAACCATCATTATCAGTGACCTTTAACTCAAACCCATAAATGCCTTCCTGGAGGTCTTTTGCGATCGTCAATCCCGAATTTGGCGTCGTAATTGCAAAATTTTGCGGCCCATATACTTTTGTCCACCGGAAACTTGATATTTCGCCATCGGCGTCACCTGAAGCACGGCCATCCAGCATTATCGTATCCTGTGGCAAAATTATCACCTGGTCAAGTCCGGCTACAGCAGTTGGAGGTTTGCGCTCGACCTTAACTAGCGAATCGGCTTTTCGACAGGAAATAAAGGTTTCCATCAAGGCCAACACCGCGAGGAGAAAAAATATGCGCGTATTCATTTTTACAACGTTTGGTACCGCTTTTATTGGCTTTCTATGGTAAGTTATCGTGGGTAACTATGCAGTCAAAAATTTATCGACCAATAAAAACCGTCTGAGAAATATACCTGTATAGACAAATGAAAGCATCCGGCAGTTATTTGAAGGGATTCGTCGAAAAATCCTGCTGTTCGTCATTTTTTAAGTTCGGTTATAATAGCAATGGCCGAGATGTGGTAAATTGTATTAACTAATTCTGGATGAAATCATACCGGGAAAATCCATTTGTGTTTTCACCGAAATACAGGTTGTTGCGGCATCTTGTATTTTGGATCGCGGATGCTGTTGTATTCACTTTGATATTCAGGATATCTTCCATGCCCCTGTCTGACCAGCTTGTCCTTTCACTGATATGGGTACCGCTGCACATGGCTTTCGCCTACCCCGTCATGTTTATTTTTATTCCGCGGTTATTGATGAAGGAGAAGCACGGGCCTTTTGTATTGGTAATGTTGGTATGGGGTGTTGCAGGATGGTTTTGGAACTATGTATGCAGAGTCTATATATTTTTTGGTTTTGTCCAAAGCATAACCGGTATCGGCCTGGGAAATACTAATCCATGGGCAGCGAACAGTTACCTTTCAATGGTTGCCGTAGCAGGCCTGGGCAGTACCATTATTTTGTTTAAATACTGGATGCAAAAGCAAAAGGATTTCCTTACCGAACAGAAGGAAAAAATAAATATGGAGCTGCAGATCCTGAAAGCCCAGATCCACCCTCATTTTCTTTTCAACACGCTGAATAATATATATTCATTTTCCATACAGGGGTCCGAAAAAACTCCTGCCATGATCGCCAAACTATCTTCCCTTCTAAGCTATATACTATACGATTGTAAGAGTAACACAGTGCTGTTGGAAAAAGAGATCGAAGTGATGAAAAATTATATCGACCTGGAAAAAGAAAGATATGGCAATACCCTGGAGGTTTCCATAAATATCGAAGGAGACATCGAAGCAAAGTTTATTGCCCCCCTGCTGTTATTGCCTTTCATTGAAAATGCTTTTAAACATGGGACTTCAGATCAATTAGAAAAACCCTGGCTGAGCATTGACATATCCGCAAGACAAAATCATCTCCGGTTTAAAATAGTAAACAGTAAGAACGAGCAGCTTAACTCCGAATCAAAAGGAATAGGTATCAGTAATGTAAAAAAAAGGCTTGCCTACCTGTACCCTTCCACCCATGAATTACGTATCAACGATGAAGGAAATTTTTTTGTAGTTTCACTGGCACTTGAAATTTCTCCATCTTTCCCCACCCCACAAAAAACAAGTGCTGTACCCCTGAAACTGGCTAAAAAACTCTCAACATGAAACTCCGATGTTTATTGGTTGATGACGAGCCGCCTGCGATTGAAGTATTACGGTCGCATATCTCTAATGTGAACGGACTCGACGTGTCGGCTACCTGTAAGAACGCAGTGGAAGCGCTCGATATATTGCACCGGACCCCGATAGACCTGGTCTTCCTGGATATAAAAATGCCGAAATTACTGGGCACGGACTTTTTAAAAAACCTAACCAATCCTCCAAAGGTCATCTTCGTAACAGCGTACCGTGAATATGCGCTTGATAGTTATGATCTGGATGCTGTCGACTACCTCGTAAAACCTGTCACGTTTGAACGATTCCTGAAAGCTGTTTTCAAGGTTAAAAGATTGATGGGATATGAAGTGACTTCTATCAGCAACGAATATAAAAGAAACCCGGATGCCTTTGTATATGTGCGGGTTAACAGAAGTATGCAAAAAGTGCTGGTGAATCAGATACTCTATATTGAGAGCTGGAAGGATTATGTAAAAATATACCTGACCACAGGAGAAAATTTTATGGCCAGGCAGTCGATCAGCTCCATGGAAAATATGCTGAGCGAGCACAGTTTTTTACGCGTCCACCGTTCATATATGATCTCCCTGGATAAAATGACCGGCTATAATAATAACGATATTATTGTAGGCGGAAAGGAAATACCAATCGGCAGATTGTACAAGCAACAGGTGATATCCACGATTCAACACGATTGATCTATCAGTTAATATTTATTCTAATACCCAGCTGGCTGATCCACCTGGCGCTGCTCCCTGGTGCCGAACTATTTTGAATCGACCAGGGTTTGCCTTCCAAAGGCGTGAACTGATATTCAGGAGAAAGTGAACTATTGAACCCCTTCACATTAATTATTTCGAATTTGTCAAAAGAAATAAAATAGGTGCGACCCCAATTTTTGTTGAGCATATTAGTCAGGTTGAAAACATCGTAGATAACACTTACCTGCCATGTATTATTTCCTGATTTTATTTTGAAATCCTGTTGAACGCGCAGATCAATGGTATGGGTAAAAGGTGTTCGGGCGCCATTTCTTTCCGCAAAATTGCCTCGGGTTTTGCGAAGGTACCTGTCGCTTTCAATAAACTTGTTCAATAATTCCCGCTGTTGAGCGGCGCTATGAGAATTTGGGATAAACTCCATCATATTCAACTCTGCTTCGGTTGGCACATATACCAGGTCATATTTTTCCATTCGGCCGTTATCATTGGTGATCGTACCCCCATAAACGTAACTGTAAGGTGAACCGGACTGTCCATTATAAAATATGCTAATCATGGTGATGCAGTTTCGATACCGAAATTTTTTCATAGTCACGGCTAATAACCTGTGTCCAGGGTCGAAATCGGAAACCGATCGCTGAACAGTATTTTTTCCATTCACTGATTCTATTTGCGCCCATTGATCACTGTTATTGCCATTCCCAACCGGTTCAAGTAGCGCCACTGAAAGTCCATATGAGTATCCCATCCTGATTGCCCAATCTGAATTAAAATTCCTGTCGACAGATATACTGGCATTATACGAGAAGCCCTTTCTATCATGATTGTTTGTCAGAAGGTAAATATTGTTATAAGGATTATTTCCAGGCATGGGAATACGTTGGGGGCGGGATGCAAGAGAATAAATGCTGCGGCTTCCTGGCGGAGGTGTGGTTAATGAGGGAGGCGCCAGGTTCACGTTAAGGTATCTATGCTCATGAATATTTTTTGTGAAGATCATGTCGGCCAAAATGCTCCATTTACCGTCTATTCTTTTCTCCATACCACCCGACATACGAAACACAGTTGGATATTTAAATTTTTCTGAAACCACTAATACGTCGCCTCTGTTGTTTTCCGGGTCTATTCCCAATGCCGACAGGGCGGGCTGTCGGTAAGGGTCAGGATTAAACGGGAAGGTATGCGGAGTAATGTCGACAGTGTGCGTCCTTGCAAAATACAATTCCGACACCCAAATATTCAGCAGGTGACCCATGAACACGCCAGCACCACCACGCACAATGAGATCTGCTCCAGGGACCTTATACTGGACTCCGAACCGCGGCGAAATCTGCCAATGGGTTTTCATGGGTTTACCCGACACGGCTCCCTCAAGATTATAATACTTTTCAATTTCAGTTTTTGCGATAGAGTTGAAAAATACATCTTCAGGATATTTCAAAGGAGCCGATTTTCCATCTAGCCTGAAGCCTATATTCAGGTCAAGATGTTTATTCACTTTATACTGGTCGTTGATAAATACGCCAGTACGCAAAAGATTGAACCTGGCACCTGCTGCTGTCCGGTCCTTTACAGGCTGATCGGCCAGGGACACGCCTCTCACATATCGGTTCGCGTAATTATTGTCAATAAAGTCGGTCCGGCTCCTGAATGTATATTGCCCATAATAGCTTGGAATAATTACATCATTCACCTTTGAAATGCCTACATCAATGCCACCACTGAGACTGTGATTTCCACTTTGTTTCCGGAATACATTCAGCAGGTTTAGCTCTGAAGCATTAAATACATTAAGTTGTGACAGTGCATTGCTGCCAAATGTAATCATACCGCCATCATCCAGGATATTGACAGTTGGAAATGGTTGCCCAATGATACCTCTGTCGGTCATCTCGTTGTTATACGTGACGAGTAGCCGGTTGCTGGCCGATCTTTTGAGAAATTTTTTCCATTCTATCGATGCTGAATGAATATTAGAGATCAGGCTAAACCTATTGTTGGAAAAGCGGATGATGAAAGGGCTGTTTTGCAATTGCGGCGCTATACGTTCAGCCAAATTTAGCCTGTAGCTAAACGTGAACTTATTCGTCAGTCCTGGATTCCAGTCGAGCTTGACTATAAATCGTTTTGCCTGTAAATCATCGGCGGTTTCGAGGAAAGTACCAGGCTCATATCCATGCCTGTTGCGAATAGTATCTGCTAAATCATGAATCTGTTCAAGTGTGCTGCTTCCCCTGTACTCCGAAAAAACGTATGTCTGGGGCTGCAATTCGTTTTGAAACTCTGCCAGCAGGAAGTAGAACAGGTTATTCTTTTTTAGCGCCCCGCTAATCCATAACCCCGCAGTCTGGTTTAAGAAATCGGGCAGCCTGGTTCTTACGGGTTTGTCCAAACCCGGTGTGCTGACAGGGGCCTGTGACCTGCCGGCCATCTTTTCATTCCGAAAAAAATACCAGGCCGAAGATTTGAACTGGTTGGACCCCGACCTGGTGATGGCATTGATCGCGGCACCAGTGAAATTACTGTACTGCGCATCATAAGGTGCCGTAGAGATCTTTAATTCCTCGATCGCCTCGATGGATACAGGGGGTGTACCGGTTTGTCCGCCAACGGTACCGCTCCTGGCAATACCAAGCAGGTCATTTGCTGGTGAACCGTCGATAAAAAAATTGTTGAACTTGTTGTTCTGACCCGCCAATGACATCATGCCCTCACCATTCACCCTGGCATGCGTCGCCAGGCGTACAAAGTCCTGGAAGTTTCTACTTATAGATGGTACACTTTGAATGACCTGTTGATTAATATTAGTCTCAGGCCCAAAAACAACTCCTATGTTACCGGTAGAGATAACTTTGATTTCTTCAAGAGTCCGGGTCTTCTCCATCAACACGAACTGTGAGATCTCCCTGTTTTGCCCCATGGAGAAGAAATTGGGCTTCCCGTAATGGAGAAACAGGTCGGTTATAGTGATCGTGTGATAGCCCGAATAGCTGATCGTGATGCTATAGGGTCCTCCCGGCTTCAGGTTGAAGAGGTGGAAAAAACCCCTGTCATTAGTAAATGCAGCATAACTATTATTAGTGGGCTGGTGCACGATTGTAATGCTGGCACCATGAAGCATAGTATCCCCTGGTGTTTGAACCATGCCCGAAACATCGCTATTGGTTTCCTGGGCATAGATCGGGACATAAGCAATAATTAGAAAAGAAAAAACAGCAACGGCAGTCCGCAACGCTAACTGGAATATTGCAAAGCTCGGCATCATAAGAAGCTAGTGATGGTCTGTGAATGCTTGCTTAAGCTACATAAAATTCCGGGTTTAAATGGCTGGGCCGGGATGTTGTTTGTCGCGGAATTGCGAATTCTGTCGATGAAGTAAGGTGTTTAACAAAAAAGGTCTCCCGAAATAATCGAAAGGCTTTATTAATAAATATGGCAACCTGAGCGAAGCGAAGTCCCGGCCAGCGAGCCGGGATACCTGCTCTCCTAAAACAAAAAAGCCTCCCGAAATAAATCGAAAGGCTTTTTAATAAATATGGCAGCCTGAGCGAAGCGAAGTCCCGGCCAGCGAGCCGGGATACCTACTCTCCTAAAACAAAAAAGCCTCCCGAAATAATCGAAAGGCTTTTTTAATAAATATGGCAGCTACCTACTCTCCCGCATTGTTGTGCAGTACCATGGGCCATAAGGGGCTTAACTTCTCTGTTCGGTATGGGAAGAGGTGAACACCCTCGGCAAAACCACCATAAAAATGTAAGCTGTGAGTTGCTAGCTTAAGCTTTGAGCCAAAGGCTCGCAGCTCGAAGCTCATGGCTCGAAGCTGAAATAAGATACATATTGGGAGTGTTAGAACAGTATTTAAAAAAATTAAAGCGTACGGGCAATTAGTACTACTCGGCTTTGATGTTACCACCTTTACACCTGTAGCCTATCAACGTCATAGTCTCTGACGGCCCTTAAAAGTAAACTCATCTTAAGGAAGGTTTCACGCTTAGATGCTTTCAGCGTTTATCCTGGCCACACTTAGCTACTCAGCACTGCACCTGGCGGCACAACTGATACACCAGCGGTGTGTACGACCCGGTCCTCTCGTACTAAGGTCATGTCCTCTCAATTTACTTGCGCCCACCACAGATAGGGACCGAACTGTCTTGCGACGTTCTGAACCCAGTTCACGTGCCACTTTAATCGGCGAACAGCCGAACCCTTGGGACCTTCTCCAGCCCCAGGATGTGACGAACCGACATCG
>JAEYOL010000163.1 GCA_023411775.1 Bacteroidota bacterium
CCCTGAATCCAGTCTTAAAAATTAAGGATCAAAGCCAGGCGCCCGATATCTATTTCATGGTCTTTGATGAATACACCAGTTCAAAAGCGTTGCAGAAATATTTCGGTTTTGATAACTCGCAGCTCGATTCAAACTTACTGGCGGCTGGATTTTATATTTCGGAAAATTCGCAAAGCAATTACAACGCCACTTCCCTGTCAATTGGATCTACATTTAATCTTCAATATTTCAACCGCGACCTGGAAGGAACTCTCAACAATCCGCATAGTTTGTTGCAGGGCGCGTATGCCTTTAAACACAGTCTACTCCCTTCTTTGCTTGAAAAGCATGGATACCAAATCGTCAATCATGGATTATGTGATATAAAAAACCACCCTGTCGCTGTAAGGCCTCTGTTTCATGAATACGCTGTGAAAGCCTTGTATTATGAAACCTTGTGGGGTAGAATAAATAAAGACATCCTTTGGAACCTGACCATCCGATTACCATGGTATAAAAAAACCAGGCCACCTGATATGAAGTTTGTGGGAAGAAATCAGAAAAACTTCAGCAATTTTTTAGAAGAATTAAAAACACCAGGCGACAAACCAAAATTAGTGTACGGCCATGTTGCCATTCCTCACCGGCCTGCTTATCTCGATCGAGCTGGAAAACCGAGAATGGTTTCGAATGATGACATGAGTGACGCCGAACACGATTCCCTTTATCTTGATCAGGTGATTTTTGTAAATACCTGGATCGATTCACTCGCGAAAGCGGCCGTTGAAACAAAACGGGAACGTCCACTTGTGCTGATCATGGAAGGGGATCATGGCAACCGCTATGCAGAATGGGGACGAGCTATACGCGAGAAACAGTTTATGAACCTGAACACTTACTATTTTTCCGACAAGGATTATTCGCTGTTGTACGACAGTATCAGCCCGGTGAATAGTTTCCGGGTGGTACTGAATAAATACTTTGATGCAGGGCTGCCCCTGTTAAAGGATTCGACGATCAGGCTGGCCGACTAAAACTATTTACAGACCCAACGCGATCTCCAGCACCTGGTTCATAGTTTTCACGTAGTGAAATTTGATGCCCTTGATAAAATCGGCTTCGATCCCCTGGACGTCTTTTTCATTCTGCCAGCAAAGCAATATCTCTTTTAAGCCTGCTCTTTTCGCAGCCAGTACTTTTTCCTTGATCCCGCCGACAGGCAGCACCTGTCCACGCAGGGTGATCTCGCCGGTCATGGCCAGGAAGGGTTTTACTTTTTTACCTGTCAGCGCCGATGCGATAGATGTCATCATGGTAACACCTGCACTGGGACCGTCTTTGGGCACCGCACCTTCGGGCACGTGGATATGAATATTTCTTTTCTCAAAATTCTTATGGTCAATCCCATATTTTTTTGCGTTGGATTGCAGGTAGGTCAGGGCCGTGCTGGCGCTTTCCTTCATCACATTGCCGAGATTACCGGTCAATTTCAGATCGCCCTTTCCATCGCTGATCGTGGTTTCGATAAATAGGATCTCACCGCCCACATAGGTCCAGGCAAGTCCTACTGCCACACCAGGCATATTAGCCGTCTTATAAATTTCATTGCTGTATTTAGGTTTCCCCAGGATCTTTTCAATATCTTCAGCGGTGATCGCAGGCTTCAGCTTGCCACTCATGGCCAGTTCCCTGGCCTGGTAGCGCATCAGGGCAGCAAGCTGGCGGTCGAGCTCGCGCACCCCACTTTCGCGGGTATAGTCCTGGATCAGTTTTTCCAGCACTTTATCGCTTATCTTGATACTACTGCTCTTTAATCCATGCAGATCCTTTTGTTTGGGCCAGAGATGTCTTTTTGCGATCTCGATCTTTTCTTCGATAGCATAACCACTCAGGTCGATCACTTCGAGACGGTCGCGGAGCGCGGGCTGAATCGCCTGCATATTGTTTGCCGTAGCGATAAACAATACCTTGCTCAGGTCGTATTCCATCTCGAGATAGTTGTCATAAAAAGTATTGTTCTGCTCAGGATCCAGCACTTCCAGCAACGCACTGCTGGGATCACCACGATGATCACTACCCACTTTATCGATCTCGTCAAGAATGATCACCGGGTTGGATGATTTCACTTTGCGCAACGCTTGCAGGATACGGCCGGGCATGGCGCCGATATATGTTTTGCGGTGGCCACGGATCTCACTTTCATCATGCAGTCCACCCAGGCTCAGCCTGACATACTTTCTGCCAATCGCGCTCGCGATACTTTTACCAAGGGAGGTCTTACCAATACCGGGAGGTCCCACAAAACAAAGGATCGGGCTTTTCATATCACCTTTTAATTTCAATACCGCGAGGTATTCCAGGATCCTCTCCTTGATCTTTTTCATCCCGTAATGATCGTCGTCAAGGGTTTTACCCGCTTTTTTCAGGTCATAATGATCTTCGGTATAGGTTTCCCAGGGCAGGTCGAGCATCAGGTCGAGATGATTGTACACCACCGAATAATCTGGTGTGCTGGGATGCATTCTTTCCAGCCTTTCAATCCCTTTTTTGAAAGCTTCTTTCGCGGTAGCAGGCCATTTCATGGCTTCCGCCCTTTTCTGCATTTCCTTTACTTCCTGGGTATTGCTGTCGCCGCCCAGTTCGTCTTTGATGCTTTTCAGTTGCTGCTGAAGAAAGTATTCACGTTGCTGCTTGTCAAGCTCGGTCCTGGTCTTCGTAGTCACTTTGTTCTTCAACTCTGCAAACTGCAGTTCCTTTTGGAGCAGTTGCATTAGCAGGTCGGCGCGGGCGCGGATATTATTCAGCACCAGCAGGCGTTGCTTTTCCTTGATATCGGTACTAAGATTGCTCGATACAAAATGGATCAGGAAAGAAGGATTTTCAATATTCCGCAGGATGATCGATGCCTCGGTAGGCAGGTTGGGTGAAAGCTGGATGATCTCGGTGGCCAGGTCCTTGATATTGGCAACATAGGCCTCGAAATCGGCATCCTTGGGCAGTTCTTCTTCCTCGAGCTTACGGATCCTGGCCTTAAAGTAAGGGTCTTCTCCCAGGATAGACTCGATCGCAAAGCGGCTCTTGCCCTGTATGATAATAGTGGTGCCGCCATCGGGCATCCGGATCTGTTTCACGATTTTGGCTACGGTGCCCACTTCCTCCAGGTCGGCAATCGAAGGATCCTCCACATTGCTGTCTTTCTGGGCTACCACACCTATCAATTTGTCAGCCTTATAGGCGTCGTTCACCGCCTTGATGCTTTTATCGCGTCCCACGGTGATGGGTAATACCACACCCGGGAATAAAACAGTGTTCCTCAGCGGTAAAAGGGCTATCTCGCCCGGTACTTCAATACCATTCAGGTCTTCCTGGTCGCTCTCGTTCAATGGGATGATTGGCATAAAATCCATCTCATCCTCCGGCCTCAAAAAAAATTTATCAAACATAGTTCTTATCTCCTATAGACATTCTGTCACTCCCTTACAGCTGATTTTTGATCTGAACAGGGTGCCCTGTAGGGGTCAAGTTTCATGCCGCCGGAAAAATACTGACAAAGCGCTAAAAAATTGCCCCCCCAAATCGGGAGGGCAATATCTATAAAATAGGTGAAACTCTATAGTGCCAGGCCCAGAGAAACCTGGAAACCCTGGCTTTTCCACTCGTCCTTACTGCCAATATCGCTGATATCACTCAGCCCGATCACATACCGCCCGGTGATACGGATGGCGCTGAGCTTGAATTGTACGCCACCCAGCATTGCGAAATCGCCTTTTTTGAAAGCATCCACGCCATTTTGCAAAAGATTTTTGTCCTGTTTCATCAGGATACTGAATTGTGGACCCGCCTGCAGGGAAAGAAAGTTACCGATCAGTTTATAATTTAACAGTATCGGTACTGAAAGGTAGTTGAGCTTTACTTTGGTCTGGTCTGAATTGAAAACATCTTTGTAGATATGTTTGTAATTGCTGTCGAGTGTTGTGGAGTATTGACTAAACAATACTTCAGGTTGTAGCCAGAATTTATCGCCGAGACCAATTTCTGCAAAACCACCGACATGATAGCCATACCTGAACTGATCCTTAAATGAGAGCCCGTCTACTTTTGTAATATTCGAGCCACCTTTGATACCAATGTGAAACTGCGCCATCGCAGCGGATGACATCACCAGCGCTGCAAGCAGCGGGAGGAAAAACTTCGCTTTCATTGTTAATTTTTTTAATGATTTCTATAAGGGTGCAAGGATATGGATCGATGATAATCTTCTTTGTTGAAACAGGTTTTTAAAAAATATATTGTCGTACAGTTGTGAAGGTTATCAAAAAAACATAGTCCCCTGCTGTGACAACGATAGACTTCCCGGAGTTTAAACTTTTTACGTTAAACCTTTTTAAAGTTTCAACATACCGGTAGCCCTGTTGCCATCATCATGACAACTCATTTGCTTTGCTCCCCTATCCGGATAAAGTGAATACGCGTTAAAAAAAAGCTAAGGTGTTTCTTAAATTGAAATCACTTATAAAATAATCCCTGCGGCTATGGAAAACAGGGCAGCCATGTCTTCTGCCGGAAAATAGTAATCGAGTATGAACTGTGGCTGTATAAAGAATTTACCAAAATTATATTCGGGTCGCAGGTACATGGTCAGGGACAATGGCTGGAATTTTAATTTTTCATCCACACTGATGTCACCGCTGTTGTACAATTGGAAATTCTCACGTCGCGCATTTCCCGGGAGATTGCTGCTGGTGCGATTAAATCCAAATTGCTGTGTGCCG
>JAEYOL010000254.1 GCA_023411775.1 Bacteroidota bacterium
CCACTGTACCCTGCATCATGCGGGCCATGCGATACGCGGTAATCTCACTGATGGCTTCCTTGCGGTTCACACTATAATCAAAGCGCTTGATCACATTCCCATTCCGGTCTTCGATACGAGTGATGAAATATGGTTTTGTAGAAAAACCACGGCCGGCAAATATCGAGTAACCCCACATCATCTCAAATAACGACAGATCACAGGAACCCAACGCGATCGATGGGTAAGGTTCTACTTTGGTTGGTATATTGATCTTGCCGAGAAAGTCTGCGAAATTTTCCGGGCCTACCTGTTTCATAATATATGCTGTGGCGCAGTTTTTTGACCAGGCCAGCGCTGAAGCCATCGTCATGGTGCGACCACTACAGGTTTTGGTTGTAGCTGGAACTAATTGGTTCTTACCAAAACTTTGCTGTGCATCTATCACTTCAGTTTCCGGGGTAAAACCCATGTCTTCCATGGCCTGCGCATACAACAGCGGTTTGATGGTTGAACCCACCTGCCTTTTGGTTTTTAAGTTAGCGTGATCGTACTTATAGGTTTTAAAGTTTATGCCACCCACCCATGCTTTTACTTCACCTGTTAGCGGGTCCATCACCATAAACGCGGTCTGGATCATCTGGCGGTGGTATTTAATGGAATCATAGGGTGTCATCACGGTATCTTTCTCCCGGTTGGCATTCCAGGCAAACACTTTCATGGGCACTTTTTTGAAGAAACTCGCTTTGATCTCCTTATCTGAAAGTCCATCATCTGCCAGGTAGCGCCAGCGGTCGCTATTTTTCATTTCACTTTCAAGCACATTTTCATGGCCTTTCCACAGGGTATTTTTCCTGATCTTTGGCTGTGCATTCAGCGCTTTTTGTAAGCTGGGCATATGGGAGGCTACAGCCTCTTCCGCATACTCCTGCATGCGGGGGTTGATGGTGGTGTATATCTTTAAACCATCTTCATAAATATCGTATTTGTCGCCATTGGGTTTTTCAAGACCTTTTAAAGCAGCACGCACTTCATCTCTCAATACTTCACGGAAATAAGGTGCATAACCGGTGTTTTCATCCAGTTTCCGGTATTTCAGTGCTATTGGTAAAGCTTTCAACTTTTTTGCCTCTGCTTCACTGATCTTGCCGTTTACAGCCATTTGACCTATCACCACGTTACGGCGGTCCAACGCAGCTTTCGGGTTTCTCACCGGGTTATAGAGAGTATTACCTTTTAGCATCCCTATCAACAGTGCAGCTTCTTCAATAGTGAGACGGTCTGGTTCTTTCTGGAAAAAGGTTCGTGATGCATTCCGTATTCCATAAATATTGCTACCGAATGGAACCGCATTGAGATAAAGTGTAATGATCTCCTCCTTGGTGAAATTCCGTTCCAGTTTTACGGCAATGATCCATTCTTTTAGTTTCTGCACGACACGATAAATTGGATTTCTTGCACGTTCATTGAACAGGTTTAATGCAAGTTGTTGCGTGATAGTACTTCCA
The DNA here is from genome assembly GCA_023411775.1 of Bacteroidota bacterium. GTDB lineage: Bacteria > Bacteroidota > Bacteroidia > Chitinophagales > Chitinophagaceae > Terrimonas_B. The sequence continues at coordinate 1,488 of JAEYOL010000254.1, forward strand.
CCACCCTGGCCGCCTAATGTAAATACTGCTCTCAAGGTCGATTTGAAATCAATACCGGCATGATCATAAAAGCGTTCGTCCTCCGTTGCGATGAGTGCATTGATCACGTTGGGCGAAATATCCCGGTATTTTACATTACTCCTGTTTCCACGTTCTGTATAATATTTTCCCATCAGGGTACCATCATTCGCGATGACTTCGGAAGCCTGGTGAATGGTGGGATTTTCAAGATCCTGCAGCGATGGCATTTTGCCAAACACGCCAAAATTGGCGAGCACAACTATCAATACAAAAGCCAGGAAACCAAAAAGGAAAATGCGCCAGAATATGCGAACGGATTTTTTCATTTGATATTTATTAAATATTATCGGCATGCAGGCCGTAGCCCGGCAATAAAAGCCAACCGAAATTAATAAAAAAGGGTTGTAACGGGTGCCTGAATGAGCTAACTCTTATTTAACAGCCCGTTAAAACTTGCCCGGAATGTTTTTATTAAGGAATTCCCTGTATTTATCCAGGTCCTTTTTCTCCCTGAGAAGCTCGAGGTTACGTGCGGTGATGATGGAATAAGTGTACTTGCCGCCTTTTAGCCAGGGTATGATCTCCCGCGCCGTCCGTGGAAGTGTTTGGTCAATATAGGCAACCGCTTCGGCGGCATTCTCAAACGGACTGATCAATAATATACGATTAGCGCTATCTATTTCCACCAGTTCAGTCTGCATTTTTTTATTATAGTAGGTGTCACGGTTATAACGGGCAAATGCATTCTTTGCTTCGTTCATAAAGATGGGGTCCACCTTTGTTAATACCAACGCGACATAATGTGGCGTTCCTGCGTCAAAATAATAGGCATCTTCCACCGGTGTCTGTTTGACAGGCTGACGCGAAACAGTATCTAAACGCGGTTGTGAGATCACAACAGGTGCTGCCGTCGATTTGATGGAATCTTTTTTAGCAGGCTCGATGGTTGTTACCGGTTTCCCTGTTGTGATGATCTCTGAACGCTGGGTCAGCGTATCCGGCGCGGGCATATTGATGACCATTTCGCGCAACTCTTCTTCGATCTGGCTACGCCTGTTCAACACGTTGATCAGTGCCGTCGCTTTGTCTGCCAGGGGTGAAGATCGAAATTGATTTATGATATTTTGTAGTGTTGTGATTGCGGTACTATCATTTCTTTGTTTGACATGATAGACAGCTTCGATATAAAGTAATTGAGGGGTCCAGTGATTGTTGCCATAAATACTGTCGGCTGCCTTTTTTTGCGCCAGTGCCTGCTGAAAATTACCTTCTATAAAGAGATCATATACCTGTTCATATGTTTTTGTGGCAGCAGTTTGACGTTCCTGTACCTGTGAATCCTTCCCGTTAGTAATGATCGACGTGAGTTGGCTGCCCGGGTATTGCTGGTTCATCGCCTGCTTGATGTCGTTTGCCCTGGCTGTTTGGCCCATCCTATTGTAACAGTAATAAAGCTGAAAAAGTGCTTCGTCCATTTTGGGGAAGGAGGGGAAACGGTTTCTAAGCTCTTCCAGAGTTTCAGTTCCGGCAACACAATCTTCAAGTTCGCGGATATAAGTCATACCCATCACCAGCAGGGCATTTTGTATCGAATCATTGGAGCGTTGCATCAATTCTTCCGTCAGCGGCAAGTTCTCGTACAGTAATTCAAAATTTATCTCCGGTACTTCATCGCTATTGTCCCGGTTTGCCCTGCGGATTGCATCTGCTTCACCGGAGCGGACGCTGGCAGCATTGAGAGCGGAGCTTCGACGCCAGTTATCAGCATTGGCGCGCTTACCCCAGCGTGATTCAAAGTCAGCCTTGCCCTTTTGCCGGGAGTTTTTATTATAGAAATACCAATCTCCTTTTTTATTGTTATCGGCAAAAAGCGAAGCCGGCGGTTCATTGGCGGATAAAGCACTTCTCCCTGTAGCAACACCCTCGTCTTTCAGACCCTGTTGTTTCCGTAACTGGCGAACAAGTTTTCGCACGTAAGATTTTCTTTCATCTTCGGGCATCGCCGCAATTTTTTGCAGGCTATCCTGTCGCTCGATGATCTCGATGCTCGCCGCCAGTTTACCCAGGATGGTCTTCCTCGCTTCGATCGCCTCAGGATCCTTGATGGCGGGATCATTTAATTGAAGGCTATCGTAGAAATTATAAGAGTTGCGGTATTGTTTTTTGAGAAATGACAATTCCGCCAGTTGAAGGAAGGCTTTATTTCTTTGCGCGGGATCGTTGCTCGCGTATTTCGTGCTTTTCAGCAGTAATGGCAAAGCGCCATCGATATTATCACGCTCCAGTTCCATTTGCGCGGCCATGAAATATATGATATCGCGATAATCGAGATATTTATCACGTTTGGCCATTTTCACCAGGGTGGCTATATTTTTTTCGATATAATCCTCTCCAGAGTCTTTGTTGACCCTCACCATCGCGAGTCGCCCATACACATCCATGATAGGATCGGTAGTATGTCCTACGGATTTTGAATACCATTTTTCCGCGTCGGACATTTTGCCGGTCATTTCATAGAGTTGTCCCAGCAGGTATTCCCACCTGGCTCTTTCGTTTTTCGTCGGCGCATTACTCAAAGCATTTTGCAGGTGTGCCGCTGAACTGTCCCACATCTTTTGCTTATAAAACGCATATGCCTGCACTTCTTCCAATTCACTTTGTAGTCTTTCAGGAAACTGGGGATCGTTTTTTAAAGTCTGAACCAGGCTAGCGGCTTCCGTAAAATGATCCTGTGCGAGGTGGTTCCTGATCTGCCAGATAAAAGCATCGTTTCGGCTCGGAGGTTCTGCAAACATGCGGCGGGGCAGACTGTTTTTTTCTTTTGTCGACACGCTCAGGGCGTTATTGCCATCGAGAGCACTGCCGATTGTCTTATAGTACCCGTCTTTTTCTTTTTCTGCAAACGCGTAGTTGATGAACTGAAACATCAGCTGGGCCGAATCAAACTGTTTCCGGTAAAAATAGGACGCACCCCATAAGAGGTAAAGGTTATCTGCCCAGTCATTGCGCAGGTCGTGCAGCACGATACCGGTCTGTGCTTTATACGAAATGGAATCAAGCTGAATACTATCCGCTGCCGTCATGTCCAGCGTATAATTGTAAAACGGGATCAGTTGTGAAAAATCATCCTGGAAACCCATCTTGGCCCTTTGTAAAACTTCGTTCAGTTTGTTGTTGGCATTGAAAAAATAGTTATAATGCGTAACCGTATTTTGAATAAATCGTTTGGGGAGGGTGAATTTTTTCTGATCAGACTTCTCTGAACCCAGCACGCGGTTTTCAAATTCTTTCGGTTTTTTGACATCGAGGGTCACACCCTTCTGCCCAAAAACCGGCAGGGAGAAATGGCAAAAACCAACAAAAAGCAGAATTACGAAACTGGTATATCTGGTCAATGACATGGTACTACTCAAACTAAACCCTTATTAACTGAATTTCAAAGATTTTAGTATAAAAATGAGCAACAAAATTATAAAAGATCCGCTGCCTAAACACCGCGCCGGCTCATTGTTTCGATGGATCAGCCATAGAATTTTGTAAAAGCTCATTTCATACCTTAGCCGTTTTAAAATAAATACATGACAAAACTGGATGCGGGCTCTACATTGAAAAGGCTGCGAAACCGCTACCGGCTGGTAGTGATGAATGATGATACATATGAAGAAGTTGTAACATTTAAATTATCGCGTCTGAGTGTATATATCGGGTTGAGCACAATTTTTGTTGTATTAGTGGGCCTCACAGTGGCGTTGATCGTATTTACGCCTTTGAAGTATTATATTCCAGGATATGATGACCCGCGGATGGGCCGGGAATACAGGCAAATGAAATACACCGTGGATTCGCTGGAGCGCCAGGTTGATCATCATGCCAAGTATATTGAAAATATCCGGACTGTGCTGAACGGCGGAGTTCCTACAAAGTTGGATACCACAGAGTTGAAAGTGCCCAAAGACGAATTTTCCGATGACTGAGACGGGTAACGGCGATTTGTGAGAAAATAGCCGGGCGGGCATCCAATAATTTTTGGATTGGTTCGTATTATGAAAGGTTTCTTTTTAAAATCGATATCTATGTTTAATTCAAAAAACAAAACTGACATGGCACAGGAAAAACCATCCAACGGCGGCACTACCCTCATCGGCGCCGGCACCACCCTCAAAGGCGACCTCAGCAGCAATAGTGATCTTCGTATCGACGGCACGGTCATAGGAAACGTGCACAGTACAGCCAAAGTGGTAATTGGAGCAAACGGCGTCGTGGAAGGTGATATTTCCGGCAACCAGGCTGATATTATCGGTAAAGTGACCGGCAATATCAAAGCCAAGGATTTGCTTCAGTTGCGTGGTGATTCCATCGTGACCGGCAATTTATACGCCGAAAAACTGCAGGTTGAACCATCCGCCACTTTCAATGGCCAGTGTCATATGGGTGCAGGAAAAGGCACAACCAGCCATCGCGAGATCGAGGAGGAAGAAGAATCTGTAGTACTCCAGTAATTTCAGCCGCGACAAATTTTTAATAATACGCCGACTGGCGCAGGGGAGCGTTGTGCCTATACCGAAAACAGAAAGCCGGAACACAAAGGTTTCCTATATTGCACGCGCAAATAAATTCAATCCCCACTAATTATCTACGATGAAGCAGGCCCGGCCGATGACCCTTGTTTTTGTATTGCTCACAGGTCTTTTATTTTTATCTAAAAGCTGGTTTGAGAAAAAGGGTTTTGACCACGACGTGCTAATGATCGGCAATATGGTCTTATTCCTTGTGTCGCTGGTGAGTTTCCTGGTGACCTATAAAAGCCTGAGTGTAAAAAATCCCCACGCCTTTGTTAGGGCGATCTATACAGGCTTTATTGTGAAGTTCTTCCTCGTAGTGATCGCCGCGTTTATTTATATTAAACTGGCAGACGCGATCAATAAGCCTGCTTTATTTGCCTGCATGGGATTTTATGTGATCTATTCATTTTTGGAGGTGAGAATTCTTCTGCAGATATTGAAGCAAAAAAAGAATGCCTAAGAAAGAAGTCCCGATGGCAAAGCTGCAGGATTATTTACCGGCAGGCACTTATGAGCCGGTACTACATTACCTGCGGCATTATAAGGTTCATCTTACCATTGCACGGGACCGCAAAAGTATATTGGGTGATTACCGGCATAGCACCCATTATTCCAATCACCGAATCAGCGTTAACGGCAACCTCAATCCCTGGTCTTTCCTGATCACGTTGTTACATGAGCTGGCACACCTGCTCACTTTTGAACAGTTTGGCAACCAGGTCCTGGCGCATGGCAGGGAATGGAAGGCAACATATTCCCGCGTGCTCGCTCAATTTTTAGAACATAAAATTTTTCCACCTGATATAGAGAAAGAAGTTCTCAGGTCATTGCATAGCCCGGCTGCCAGTACATGTGCCGAAGATGGTTTGCTGAGGGTATTGAGAAAATATGATACCCGTGATTCCAATCTTCACCTGGTGGAAGAAATTTCAATGAATGCCCTGTTTCGTACCAGCGATGGAAGAGTATTTAAAAAAATAGAGAAGCTTCGGAAGCGATTTAAATGCGTAGAAGTAAAAACAGGCAGGGTTTACCTGTTCAGTCCTGTGTATGAAGTAGAATGGTTATTAACAGGGTAGGATAAGATTCTTTTTCAACGGATTTCGCTTTTATTTAGATTTATGTCACTAAAATTCAGGATTATGAAAAAGATAGTTATTACACTACTACTCACTGCAGGTATCGTTTCCGTCCAGGCGCAAACTGACCAGGGCGACTGGATGGTTGGCGGTGGTTTCCGGTTGAATACAGGAGAGTCGAATACAACGATCGGGTTTACACCAAATGCAGCCGCTTTTATTATTCGCAACTTCGCAGTTGGTGGTAATATTGGGTTTGAATACAACAAGTTTGGCGATAACAAGAGAACAGATTTCAGTATCGGGCCATTTCTTAGATATTATTTTACACAAGCCAATGTACGACCCATTGTGCAGGGCTCATTTAATTATGTAGTCCGTCAGGATAAAAGTCCAATCTCAAATACTGAAAAAGGAATTAACTTCTTTCTTGGTGCCGGTGCTGCAATTTTCCTCAACGAGCAGGTATCACTTGACGCGGTAATGGGGTATCATCATACCAAACTAAAAGACTTTGATGGTGATGGCGGCTTTGCCTTTACGATC
>JAEYOL010000317.1 GCA_023411775.1 Bacteroidota bacterium
CATGACTGGGATGAGGCCCTCGCAGGATTTATTGCAACGCACCAGCAAATTGTGGCGATCTTAAAAACAAAAGACGATAGTTTCCTCGATGAAAAAGTAGACTACCGCGAGTATGATTTCCGTTTTCTTTTAAACGGGCTAATTCAGCATAATATTTATCATGCCGGGCAGGTGGCTTTTCTACAAAAACAGCTTTCAGGAAATTAGATCTCCACGATCCGGTTTTTTATCGCATACATCACCAGCCCCACACGACTGTGCACCTTAAGTTTGTTAAAAAGGGTTTGCCTGTAATCATCAACAGTCCTTGGACTCACGTTCATTTTCTCGGCAATATCCTTATATGACAGTTCAGTACAGGCCCAACGCAAAAAGTCCCGCTCCTTTTCATTTAGCACGACTTCTTTATTTTCCACCGCTACATCATTGTGCAGGCCGCTGACAAGCTTACCAGAAACATATTCCGACAGGTAGACATTCTTATTCATGAGTGCATCCAGGGCTTCTTTGAGTTCTGCGGGCTCGGCATTTTTCAGCAAATAACCTTTAGCGCCAAGCCGGAATATCTTGATAATGCTACGCTCATCGCTCAACATAGATAAAGCGAGCACTTTGATCTGGGGATATCTTTTGTGCAGCCATTGCGTAGTTTCAAACCCATCCATTTCGGGCATATTGATATCAAGCATTACAATATCGGGCAGCACATTTTTCGCGATCTTTTCGCAGAGGTCCCTCCCGTTGTTTGCTTCAAATAGCACGCTATAACCCTCGAATGTATTTATAAGCCGTGCCAGTGCGCTTCGCAGCAAACTGTGATCATCGGCTATCGCCACCTGTATACTTTTACTTGCTTTCGCCATAAAAATAAGTTCCTTTTATAAAGGAAGTTCGATCATGATCGTTGTACCACTACCCGGTTCGCTTGTCATCGTCAGATCGGCGCCAATTAGCTTGGCACGGTTGTACATACTTTTTAAACCCACCCCACTATAAGAAGTGGTCGATTGTTTTTTTTCCGCAACATTAAATCCTACACCATCATCCATCATCTCCATAGTAAAGAGGTTATCGAGGTATTCCAACCTCACGGAGATTCGCGTAGCCTTTGCATGTTTTAGAATATTATTTAAGGCTTCCTGGAAAATCCGGAACAGGAAAACGGAGACCTGCTCATTGAATGCAACTTCCTCCCCCTCTTTACGGAATTGAGCCTGCAATATACCTGCATTTTTTAAAGCCACTAACTCGTACCTGATCGACTCAGCCAGACCTACCTGTGCTATCCTGTCGGTATGCAGCCCCTTGGTCAGATTTGAAAGATCAATAATAGCTTTATTAAGTATATCCCTCGAGCTCTGCAACGGCTCGAAAGAAGGGTGCTCCTTGTCTATGGGTAATAATGACAGCGAGAGCTTTGTTACCGACAACATCTGCCCGATATTGTCATGTAATTCCTGTGCGATAGTCTTAAAAGCATTCTCCTGTATCTCCAGTTGTGAGCGCAAGGCCTCCCTCTCATACATATCCTTCATTCTCTCTATTTCCTGCTCCTGTTTCTGCTGGCGACGCTGGTAGAGAAAAAGGATCGTCACGATAAAACCCACAAGCAGCAAACCAAGGATAATGCCTATGATGATGACGAAATATATTTCCTGGTTTTCAATTGGCATAAAAAAGCGATGGTAAATATTGAATACAAAAAAATGTTCAGGATAGTTATAATGGCCATGAAGTTCGTAATAATCAGGGTTGAGATGCCAATTAAAAAATTAGTAAACCCGTATAAAGGAAACCCGCAGCAATAAAAGAATAGCAACCCTGAACATATCCAAAATGCGGGTGTGTTGACCAGCTTCACAGCCTTGGGCAGCCTGAACAATTCAAAGAAATAGTAAACACAGGCCGCCACGATCAGTAAACAGCCAATGGCATAGGTAAACGTATGGAATGCCTGCATTTTCTGAATAAAAATAATATTGACTACAGCGCAAATCGCATAAAGGACCATGACTACGCTTATCACCCGCCTGGCCATCCCATTATAGATGATCTGGCTGATAACCCATAAATAAAAACAAAATTCAAAGACAGTAAAAAAGTTATAGAGAGCAACATTATTCTTTTGTATCGACGACCAGTAACTACCTATCGATTCCGCGATCAGCGTAGCCAGCAAATAAATTGGAAAGACCTTGAGGTAAACAGGTGCTGGCTCACGTCTGAAATACACCAGGCAACTCGCCACAAAGCTGATGAAGATGAAATAAATATATAATGGGAAAATCGACATCTCAACTGGGGCTAAATGTATGACTATAAAAGAAAAAACCTCCTGGTACAGGAGGTATAATTTTGTTAATCAGAACAGTGTGGTTATACGACGATCAGGCCTTCTTCGCCTTTGTCGACAATAGTAATACCAATGCCATCATCATCTTTTACGATGCAATATGGAGGACAAATTCTTCCCGCATTCCAGGCAAGTATGCTGGACTCATCTCCATTTTTGATATAAACATCTTTGTTTGCTGGTCCGCTCTCAGTTTGTCTTTGCTTTGTGGCTACCAGAGCTATCGTTTGACGCCCCGCATATAAAGGATCTTCTGAATAATCTTTGTCGTATGCGCCAAAGTACATTTTTATGCCATCGGCTCCATGGACTTTGCACATAGCCATAAACTCTTCGAGCTCTTCAATGCTGTACCAGACACTTAATGAATCTTCTTTGCCCAGGCGTTTTGAATTATGCACCCATCGTTCCTGTTTGTAATTCTTAACTACTGTGTCTACGTGCTTGGTGTCAACCTGCTTGCCCGCCTTTAATGATTTTTTTTGAATTGTAGTCATCGCCTTAATTTTTTTGATCGCAACTAATATTGGTT
>JAEYOL010000006.1 GCA_023411775.1 Bacteroidota bacterium
GGTTTTCCATTAAAATAGAGCCATACCTGGCGGAGACCAAACAGGTCGAAATGATTGATTAGGAAAGTACTGATAAACACGATGCCCCATCCGGCGAGATAAAGTACCGTTAACACGGTTTGCGCTACACGGTCATCAACCGACCAAACGACACCACCGATAGGCTGCCATAGCCACATCATCAGTATAAGGCAGGCACTCGACAATAACACAAAGCTGCTTCGTTCCACCTCTGAAGGAATGATGCGTGTCCACCGCCTTTTAAATGCCGGCCTGGCCATAATGCTGTGTTGTAAAGCAAACAATAACAGCAACAAACCATTTACCAATAAGGCTTTGGTAAGAGGCGCTTCGGGCTCACTGTCAATAGTTTTTGGTACTACCATATTACCTACAAAACCGATGGCATACAGGATAGTGCCGAGAAAGGCTGCATAGCAGACAACGCCGTATACCAGGAAGAGAATTCTTTTCATATTAGTTGGTTTTAGCGATTTGTTGCGGTCAATATTGCCTGCTTTTTACCACGGCAGATTCTAAATTGTTCTTTTCACGTACCTCGTATCGCACTTCATAGTGTTCGTTTTCGACAAAATCAATTTTGCCAAGCGTTGCCAGGTTGACCTTGCAGTCGCCATTAACTATGATCTTTAGTTTTGGGATTCTTAAGGTGCTGGCTGTATGAACATATGCTGCATTATTGATCTTTATCTGCTGCAGGTGGTTGGCCGGCACATAAATAACGCCTCTATTCTTAAAATTCCTTCGGCGATTGCCGTCGATGATCAGTTTACCATCGGTTTGTTTGATAGATATTTCTTCAAGAAATTGTTGATCACCCATCATTCTTAGTTTCTCGCTGGGGTGAGTGACCAATACTACTGTCACATTTGAATTCACCACAAGAGATGTAATCAATCCAGTTGTTTTGATTTCTTTGTTACTGACGTCTGTTGCAGATCCCCTCACCGCGAATACTGAGAGAAAGATGAGGGAAAGAAAAATTGTCCTTTTCATAATAGATAAGTTTAAGGTTTAATGAGGACGCAAGTTTATGTCAAACAGAAAGCGTATGAAACACCACATTAGCAGATGCTCCCGCCAGTTGTGTAAGACAGGCGGGACGCTTAGGCGCCTGGTCCTGCCAGCAGCTTTTTGCCAAAGGCACCATAGAATCCGTGAGCTACTCAGGCAAAAGGAATACTGACTCAAAAAACAGGGACTATTGATCAATACCTATTTAAAAGACCAGTTAAATAGCATTGATTGCAGGACGATTTTCGCGCGAAAATTTGTAACTTATTTCTTTCAAAATAATATGCCCCGCTGCTTTGAGATAGTACTGGCCGTGGTTTGCAGCTTGTATATGCTGACGCCTGCTAAGGCTCAGTATCGTTTTGACAATGCCATCCGGATTACACAGGACAACATACTTCCTTCCAATGATGTACGCAGTATTAAACCGGGCACAGACGGGTTTGTCTGGATCGCCACGGGTAGCGGTCTTTGTCGCTTTGACGGTCGGATGTCCAAAACCTACCGTAATATCCCTGGTGATTCAACCTCACTATTCCCAGGTACGGTCAATATAGCTTTGCCCTGGCGCAACGAAATATGGGTGGCTACTAATAAAGGGATTTCGGCTTTAGATCTGAAAACGGATAAATTCCGACATTACCAGATCAGCGCCAACAAAAATGCCGGGCCTTTAAATGATGACTTTGATGGCGGCGCCGTGGTGCTTTACATAGATAGTCAGAATGATCTATGGGCAGGTACACGTTCCCAGGGAGTGTGGCTATTTGATACAACTCTTAATGATTTCCGTTTTTTTTCATATCCTGAAAGCGCTTATACACCTATTTTACCCGCGCTCGCTACAAATTATTCTATACTATCCATTGCCTCATCTTATGACAATCCCGACGTCGTTTGGGTAGGCACGCCTTCAGGCCTTGAAGAGATCAATAAAAGGACGGGTGAAGTAAAATGGTACACATTTCCCCAAAATGACAAGGACTACCAGGTCTCGCTAAATGCTTTCCGGAGATTATATCATCATTCAGACGGGTTGCTCTACGTGGGTAGCTGGTCCGCCGGCGTCAATGTATTTGACCCGAAAACCAAGGCGAAGGCGCTGACGCCGCTGGAGGTTAAGAGCGGGCCCGGCACCGACATCCTTACAACACCCATCTCGCATATGATGCACAAAAACGATCACGAGATCTGGATCACCGCCCTGGCTGGTCTCGTGGTGTATGATACCAGGAAAAAGGCTATCAGTTTACACAAGTACAACAACGGACCAAAGAACGAGTTTTATGGTGTTGAGTATGTTGATAGCCTGCACAGAGTTTGGCTGAACACGATCAACGGTATCCATTATTTTGATCCGATCATGCAGCAGTTCGCTACGTATGCCTACGACGAACTTTATGGCGCGAATTGGGGTTTTGCATTTTATATCACCCCCGAGGAATCGGAAAATAAAATTGCCGTTCTACCCCGGGAATGCAATGGACTTTACCTGTTTGACCGGCCCACGAATTCGTTTTCGCGACATACATTTCCCGAGTTGAAAGCGTGGAACCTGAAGCAGCTGACGGTGCGGGGTTTTGCCAAACTTACAAGCGGCGATTATTTTATCTCTGCCGACGAAGGATTGTTCATTTATAAAAAAGCACAAAAAAGGTTAACCAGGTATCCCAAACCTCCAAAAACACAGTTCAGTCAATGGGGCGACATATTTCTTACCAACAAGGGTCACCTTTGGATCGCCGCCAATGCGGATGGATTGGTGAGAAGAGATTTGAATACAGGCGAAGACAAGGTGTTCAGAAATGAATTGCGTAATCTCAACTCCACCAATGCATTAAGACCATTTAATCTTTTTGCAGACAGCAACGATAACCTATGGTTTGCCTGTGAGAATGGTTTTGGTGTTTATGCCTCAGCACTCGATACACTGGTGGTGTTTTTATACCGGCAGGACCAGCACAAAAGCTTTCCTTACGTTAACTGGTTTGCGGAAGACAGGCAGGGAAGGGTTTGGGTCAATACTAACGATGTGTGGATTGGGTATGCCGATGTGAACGCGCCTGAGAAAGGTTTGGTAAGAAAGATCAGCCTAAAAGAAAAAGGGGTAGATAGCAGGTCCTATCGGCTGGCAACGGATAGTCTAGGTTATGTGTGGGGCTACACTGATCATCATCTTTTTAAAATAGATGATCCCGATAAACCTTTTCGTGTGTTTAGTTTTAATTATGGCATCAAGAGCCCTGATTTCTTTCATTTCTCATTTCTTCCCTCGGGCGAAATGATTTTTGGCGGGCGAAATAGTATTACCCTGGCTAACCCATCCGAACTCAGACGCAACCGTGAAATACCTGTTCCTTATATCATGCAGGTCCGGATCCTAAACCGCCCGGTTGAATCATCGATGTTTAGTTCGGGGCATTTGAATCTTAATCACAAACAAAATTTCCTGTCGATATCATTCTCTGCCCGTGCATTTACCATGGCGCAGGATGTAAAATTCAGATACCGGCTAAAGGGTTTTGATAATTGGACAGAGGCCACGGGCGACAGACTGGCTAATTACACCAATATCCCACCCGGGAATTATGTTTTCCAGCTTCGCGCTGCCAACAATGAAGGACTATGGAACGAAAAGATGCTTGAATTGCCGGTGACTATTGAAACGCCATGGTGGTTAACATTGTGGTTTCGGATAGGCGCCGTATTAGCACTTGCATTTTTGGCCTGGTGGCTTTACCGCTATCGCGTTGACCAGATCAGAAAGAAAGAGCAATTACGGTCACAATATGAAAAGAAACTGGCCAATGTAGAAATGAGTGCCCTGCTGGCGCAAATGAACCCCCATTTTCTTTTTAATAGTCTGAATTCCATCGATAGCTATATAATCCGCAATGAATCGCATAAGGCTTCCGAATACCTCAATAACTTTGCAAGGCTGATGCGGCTTATACTCCAGAATTCGCGATCAAACTATATCAGCCTCAAAGATGAACTGGAAACCCTGGATCTTTACCTGCAAATGGAATCACTCCGTTTTGCAAACCGGTTTGAATACGAGATAAAAGTATCGCCCGGGGTCGACAGCGCCGCCATTCTTATCCCCCCTATGCTAATACAACCCTATGTAGAAAATGCGATCTGGCATGGATTGATGCACAAAAATGAAGGAGGCCAGGGTAAGGTGGAACTTATGATCTCCAAAAATGAGAACAATCTCTTTTGTGTGATCCAGGATAATGGTATTGGTCGTGAAAAGGCCGAGACCATCCGCACCCAGCATCCGGGCAACCGCAAGCGTTCGATGGGAATGCAGATCACAAAAGATCGTATGGAAATGATCAACAAATTATACAGGACCAATACCAGTATGCAGATCATTGACCTGCACGATGAGGGCGGAAATGCCACGGGTACCCGGGTAGAGCTGGTGATACCTATCTAATATTCTTTTGTTTCAAAATCGAGGAAAATGAGTATGATAAAAGCAGTAATTATTGATGATGAGCAACACAGCATCGATACGCTGAAGTGGAAGCTGGAAAATTATTGTCCGAATGTGACGGTGGAAGCATCATTTGATAACCCCGCCGAAGGCATCCGCTATTTGAAGTCAAATAAACCCGATCTCCTGTTCCTGGATATACAAATGCCAATGCTGACCGGTTTTGATGTGTTGGAAGAACTTGGCCGCGATCTGCCCTTTGATATCATATTCATTACTGCTTATGATAATTTCGGGATACAGGCTGTTAAATTCAGTGCACTTGATTATTTGCTTAAACCGGTGCAAAACCGTGACCTGAAAGAGGCTATCGATAAGCATCTGAAAAAAGCTTCCCAAAAAATTCCTCAATCACAGGTAGAAGCGCTGCTGAATAATGTGCAGGCAGAAAAGAAAGGCAGAACCGGCAAGATCGCGCTGGCCTCGAAGGAAAGTATTGAATTTGTCGACCCCTTCCAGATCATTTTATGCGAAGCCAATAGCAATTACACCAATGTGTACCTGGCCGAGGGACGAAAAAAAGTGATCTCCCGGACGCTCCGGGAGTTCGAGGAAATGCTGTCCGTTTATGATTTCTTTAGACCCCATAATTCTTTTCTTATCAACCTGAAACGCGTTAAGGAATTCATTCGTGGCGACGGCGGGTACCTGGTCATGGAGAACAAGATGAAAGTGCTGGTATCAAAGAGTAAGCGCGAAGAATTGATGGAATTATTGGGCTAAAGGGGGTCGAATCCGGCTCAAAAAAACGCTGTTTCACTCAAACAGGCGGTCGTTTGGATCAATAGCTAAATTTTTGCCCACAGGTTTATTCATATTTGTCCTTGCGTTCAACAAGGTTAAAGGCGAATATCATGCATGAGAAAGTACAGATCCGGACAAAGGATGGCCGTTCTATAACGGTTACCAGCTATCCGTCCACACGCCCCGATGCAAATAATATGATCATTGCACCGGCGGTTGAAGTGGTGCAGAAGGATTATGAAAAGTTCGCTATCCATTTCCAGCAGTTGGGCTACAATGTCGTCACCTTCGACTACCGCGGCATTGGCGATTCAGCACCAGATTTCCTCAAAGATTTTGAAGCAGGGCTTCAACAATGGGCTGTCCAGGATACCGACGCTGTGATACGGTTTGTGAGGACAGCTTTTCCCAATAAAGAACTTATCTATATCGGACATGGCATCGGGGGTGAATTGATCGGACTGGCACAGGCCAGCCAGTATGTCAATAAACTCGGTCTGATCAGCAGCTCGCTTTCGTGCAAAAAATATTGGTCCTGGCGCGGCAAATTGAAAATGACGATACTGAATTCGGCCGCGAGATTGTCCAACAAATGGTTTGGCTATTTCCCGGGTACACGCCTGGGTATGCGTCGCGATCTTCCTAAAGGTGTGATGAGTGAACTGGCCAACTGGAGCGAGAATCCAAATGGTTTGTTTGACCTGTTTCCTGAGAATAATTACCGCAAGCTTGAGGTCCCCTTGTTTGCTTTTAGCTTTTCCAACGACTGGATGACCCCCGATAAAGCTGTCAGGAAATTGCTAAGCTATTTCTCCAGCGCCTGTATTACATGGTTTCACCTGCACCCCGAAGAACTGGGTTTGAATGGTAAGAAAAACTATTGTTTTTTTGAAACGCAACTGCAGGCATCAACATGGCAAATACTGGAACGGTGGCTCAATGAAGAAAAAGTCTGCTACCCCGTTTCGCCGGTAAAGGATGAAAATGCAAACTAATTATTCTTGTATTTTCTTAGCGGACGTAGATATTTAACACCCTTTGAAGTTTGAAATCTTGTTCCCACCTGTCGCCACTGACGCCGGTTATCTGAAGACCATACCAGGAAATGCAGGTGTGGTATGGCCGAATAGCCGGTTTTACCGCTCAGGGCAATCACCTGCCCTTTTCGAACAGTATCTCCCACATTTACCAATACGCCATCTTTTTGCAAATGCCAGTAGCCAGCCCTTGAGCTGTCTTCATGCTGTATGATGACATAGTTTCCATATGCCCGGTATTTTCTTTTCAGCCCGCCACGATCTCCATCTTCCTTGAGTCTTACCACTACGCCATCCCGGGCAGCACAAATTTTGGTACCCCGTTTCATTTTAAAATCAAGCGCAGCTCTTTCTTTATGGGTAAACGGACTGAAATAACCCTGCAGCATGCAGTATTTCTTACCTTTTTCATAGGGCAAGGCATATACATAACTGGTGTCTTCCGTAACCTTACCTTTTTGCAGGCCCTTTAATTCGTCGCGCAGTGGGTTTTTGCTTACATAACAACCCGTCAACACGGCGATCAACAGTACCAATAGAGATATACGCTTTACACCACTAAAATTGTTATTAAGGACGGATATTCTGTTGCCAATCATTGTATAAAAATAATAAGGAGCGATTAAATCGTCGCTCCCTGCTCAAAAAGTAATCTTACTACTTCAAAGATACCTAAGGTTCATTGAAGGTGGAACGCGGATCTTTATGATTATTATGATCGGTTATGATTCCGGCATAGCAGACACTGATCATAATAAATCATGACCATCATGATAATCCGTGTTCCCCGTTCCATGCCGCAAAGACTCCTTAGAGACAAAGAAGAGGGACGCGGATCTTTATGATTATTATGATCGGTTATGATCCCGGCATGCAGACGCTTATCATAATAAATCATGGCCATCATGATAATCCGTGTTCCCCGTTCCATGTCTCAAATACTATTAGATTCAATGAAGAGAACACGAATCTGACCGATGCATAATGGTCAATTCAGCTCTCGCAGAGTTTTTTCAGGTTTTCGAGGCCTACACTAAACTGGTGTGATAAATTTTTAGAAAGCATAGGTCCCATAAGCCTGGCAACAGGCCATGGTAATTCACCCGTATTTTGCCAGGTCACTTTAGTCTCGGCTGTGCCCCAGGGTTCAAACAGCCAGTTGTCTTTGGCTTTTGATTTCCAGGGACGCAGAAATTCCAAATCGAAGTGAATGTGTTTGTCATCGATATCCAGAAGTGTCAGGCTCCCGGCGCCAACTTTTTTTCCTTCCCAGGCATATTTATGGCCGGGTGTATGAGGTGTGCCTGTTATTGTTTTTTGCGCACCCGGATCCATTTTCTGCCAGGGATTCCAGCTCGAGTATTCGTTTAAGTTGCCGATTCGGTTCATCACTTCCCGTACGGGTTTACTGATGACTGCTGACTTTTCGATATTATAGGACTTTGGCATCAGTGCAGCTATGATAAACAAGGAGATAATAAGGCCAAAAAAAATGTAGACGAATATCATGTGTGTTTTTTAAATAGAAAGGTAGTGAAACTATATTAATGAACAACGCGGTAGAAATGTCCACGAGGAAGGGACGTAACGTCCTCGGTCGTATAACACTTAATGATGGTAAATAGAAATGGGCTTAAGCATTAAGCATAGGTAAGCCATTTCAACCAATTGCAACTCTTGGCTTTTTTTAATTTCTAGGCTCGTAAAATTGTCCATATAAGCTAACCTGAAACAGTGTTCAGATCCACCCCCTCAAATTGTCGTAATTGCACCGCTTAGGAACGGTTTTTAGTAACCAACTTTGTATCGACATCAACGTTTACATAATCAAATTTGTATTGCCATGGAAAAGCTCAATTTCAAAACAACAATCGCTGCAACACCAGAAAAAATCTGGAAGATCCTATGGGACGATGAAACTTATCGTAAATGGACGTCTGCATTCAGTGAAGAATCTCATGCTGTTACCGATTGGAAGGAGGGCAGCAAAGTTCTTTTCCTCGATGGAAACGGGCAGGGAATGGTATCACGGGTGGCTGAGAACAGACCCAACGAGTATATGTCGATCGAACATCTCGGAGAAATAAAAGACGGCGTTGAAGACACAACCAGTGAAAGGGTAAAACAATGGGCAGGTGCACGAGAGAACTATACTTTGAAAAAAGTGAATGGAAAAACAGAGTTGCTCATAGACATGGATATTAACGATGAGTTCAAAGAAATGTTCTCAAACATTTGGCCCAAGGCACTCGAGAACGTGAAAAACCTGGCAGAGAATTAAAGCCAGATTTTATTTGATCAATTCCAGCCTGTTCACTTCCTGTGTAATAAAGGAAATTTCATCCGGGCTTAATTTTAAATCTATCGCTTTCGCATTGTTTGTCGCCTGTTTCGCATCACGGGCGCCGGCTAATGCGATGGTGATGCCCGGTTGTTCTACTGTCCAGCGCAGGACCAATTGTGAAAGGCTGGCATTTTTTTGTGCTGCCAACGGTCTTAGCTTATCGAGAAAGGCCTGGATTCGTACGAGGTTTTCATCTTTGAAAAAATAAATGCCTGCACGATGGTCGCCTTCGGCAAACTGGTGACCTGGTTTGATCTTACCGGTGAGTAATCCTCTTTCCATGGGACTGTAAGCAAGGATAGAGACGTTATTTTCTATGCAATACGGTACGACTTCTTTTTCGATATCCCTTTTCACCAGGCTGTAAGGAACCTGGTTGGCAACCAGCTCCACATATTTACGGGCCTCTTTGAGTTGTGCGACATTGTAATTGCAAACCGCTGCATGTTTCACCTTTCCCTGTTTGATCAGGTCGGAAACAGTTTCCATCGTCTCGGAAATAGGCGTACTGTCATCAGGCCAGTGAATCTGGTAAAGATCGATATAGTCCGTGCCCAGCCGTCGCAGGCTGTCTTCGCATTCTTTAATGATACTTTCACGTCCTGCATATTTATACATGTCGATATCACGACCCTGGTTGTCTTTACTGCTAAAATGATAAACACCTTTGGCAAGGTCCCAACGCAAACCATATTTGGTAACCACCTGTATTTTTTCACGTGGCAAATCCTTTATTGCTTCCCCAACAATCTCTTCACTTAATCCCTGCCCATACGCGGGTGCTGTATCGATTGAAGTCACGCCAAGATCATAAGCCGCACGAATGGCTGCTACAGCATCTTTTCTTTCCGAACCTCCCCACATCCAGCCTCCTGCAGCCCAGGCACCGAATGTAATAACCGATAATTCCAATGTTGAAGACCCCAGTTGCCTGTATTCCATTGCAGTTTTTCAGCAAATGTACCGAAGCTGCGGATAGAGATGGCAACCCGACTCCAGGTATTAATCAGTAAAATGTGAATGATCAGTTGTTTTGCAAAATATGCAAGCGGGAAAAAAATTTTCAAAAGACGGGATACAATTCCTAACTTTCTGATACCTATCTATTGCCCCCTGAGATCCAGTCCTATCCTCACCCCCTGACTGCTGGTCTTTATTTAAACTTTATGCAACAAAGCGCCGGACAATTGCAAAGGGATCCTTTGTGATGTAAACACGTTTTGTAAAAATCAACCACAAAATTTTATTTGTATGAAAAAAGCATTTTCCTATTGCCTGCTCCTGCTATTGTTATGGTCATGCAACAATGAGGGTACCAAATCCGAAACAGCTGGAACCGATACTACCATGAAGGCAGACCTGGACTTGCCTTTCAAAGCCCTTTATTCCAGCAATTTTACAGACGATGTGTCCGATGCCGATCTTATTACGGTGATGAATTCCTATAAGGACTGGGCTGATGGCAACATGAGTGGTGTGGAAGCTTCCCTGGCTGACTCGGTAGAATATACTGCAAGTAGCGGGCGAACCAAAACATTTTCCAGGGCTGAGCTGACAAGTTTATGGAAGACATTCCGCGACAGCCTTAGTTCGGTGAAGATTGAGATGTATGCCTGGCGTAAGATGTATGCTGCTGACTTAAAAGAAAGTAATGTAGTAACCTGGTATAAGGAAGTCTCTACCTATAAAGATGGCCGGGTCGATTCCGCCATGTATCATGATATCAATGGCGTGAAAAATGGCAAGATAGAATGGTATAACTCCATGAGACGACCATATGTAAAATAGATCATTTTGTGGTTGGAACCGGTATCTAATAAAATCTTTGCGTGACTAAAACCTGTTCCAACCACATTTCATACATCGAATATTTCAATTAGAACAGTACGATGCTGTATACCTGCCCGGGTATCACCAACTTGCATAGCTCAAACACCAACTATGCAAAAGTCTGTTTTAATTATACTTTGCCTGTTAGTTTATCAGCTCAGTATTGGCCAGGGTAAAACACAAAGCCTGCCTTCTGATCCCACTAAGTGGAGCGTGGCGGATATGAAAAAGTTTGCCGCCATGAGCCCTACCGAGCAGGAAGCTTTTAAGAAAAAAATGCTGCAGCAGGCTGAGGGTCAGTTGAAGCAAAAAGCGGAAGCTGCCAACTTAACGATAGACGAAACCCTGCTGCCCACCTCGCAGCTTAAGGCGCCGGAATTGGATATGAAGCGGATTGCAACCATTCCTGCTGCTCCACCCACACGACAACAACTTTTGCAGAACGTTGCCAAAATGGAATCGGCGTTGAAGACAGCAGTTGGTCCCCAGGTAACGCAGAAAGTAGAAGAGTTCGTAGCGTCAAAATCGATAAAAGAAATCCAATCAGCCACAGTCGGCGGTTTTTACGATAATAAACCTGAATCTGCTTTATTGCTGGGTATGAAAGCCGCCACCATAAATCCGGCTGATCCTGTAGGCTGGAATAATCTCGCAGCCATCATGAATCTCAGCGGACTTGAACACCAGGCCATTCCGATCTTACAACATTGCCTGACAGAACATCCTGAAAGTGGTACACTGCTGAATAATATGGGACAGGCCTGGCTGGGCCTTGGCGACCTGGTGAAGTCAAAACAGTTTTTGCAGAAATGTCTTTCACTTGATGATCTTCACCCCGAAGCGAACCGCTCCATGGCATTGATCTATTTGTTTGGCAATGATATGGCCAACGCGCTCAAGCACCTGGAAAAAGAAATGCAGGTAGCGCAACGCAAATCATCGCTGGCCTACCTGGTAAAATCAGGACAGCGTGACAAGATAAACCTGGCTGCGCTGCATAAAAGAAAGATGCAGCTGAATGGTACTCCCACACGCGATTTCTTTTCCGAGATCGCATTGGAGAAATTCAAAATTCCGCCGCCCCCTGAAAACTCGAAAGCATCGGCTGCGTGGAGAGCAGAACATGCCGGCCTGTTACAATCCCTTAGCCAGGAGTTTTTCTTCTGGACAAATGCCAGTCAGCCCAGCGCTGCCGAGATGCAGGCAGAGGGAAAAAAACATTTCGGTATCTATCACGACCTGGTCGAGGAGTTGCTCCGTGACCTTGGCAATCAATATATCCCACTGCTCGCTATTGTTAATGAGGATGATGTCCCTTATCTAACTCAACTGCAATATGACTATGCAAAAAAAGATCGGGAAACAGAATGCCCGGATCCACCAAAGAACCCGGATGGTATCTCATCCAATTTTGCTGCTGCTGAAAGAATATGCTGCGATTTGAAAACACCGCTTATCGACGAGCTGATGTATAAGCATAATAGTTATGTAAGCGCGAAGATCAAAGACGCGCATTCCAATTACAAACAATATCTGAACGGTCTCATCAACATTGTACAATTAGATCCCAGCCTGAGTAATCGCATAATGGTATACAAAGCGGTAGCGAACTACTTTGTGTTTTTACAAACAGCCATCGGCAGCTATCTCGCGCTTGATCCCTATATGAGCTGTCATACCAAAATGACGAGTGAAGAAGCTAAGGAGGCTTATGAATCGGCAAGAAATATAAACCTGCAGTGCCCTTCCTGGCTCAAGATCAATTTATCACTGAAGGTTGCCAGCTTAAAAGCCGACTGTGATGGGTACAATATTGAAGCCGACGTGTACAAATTAATCCAGGTAGGTGCTGAAAAGAAATTCAAAACCGGTACATCCACACTCTATGTAGGTGCGGGAATCAAGGGCAGCTTTAAAGGAGTCGCATCCGGATCCATCAAACAGCAGTTTTATATCGTATTTGATCACAACAATGATTTTGCTGACCTTGGTATGCGCGGTGGCGCTAGTGGTGACCTGGCCAGTGGAATGATAGGCGCCGAGTTTGGCTATGATTTCTCCATGAACAGTGGCTTCAATGCACAGGGAAAAGTGACAAGCAAATGGGTGACGAATTATGAGAAGGCGCTGGGGGTGATTGCAAAATAATGATTGTACGGGGGCAATTCAAATTTCCGCTTTAACCGATGAAAAGTTCTTTAATCGATTAGGATGAAAACCTTATTACCTTAGTAATCTAAAATCACAACAGAAAATAACCTTATTCACTTATTTTTCAGCGGGATAAGGGAATAAGGTTGGGTGTTGTTAAAAAAGGCTTTCTACTAAGGGAATAAGGTTAAACAGAGTTCTTAATGGTTAATGGGATAATTGATCAAGCGAAAATTTGAAATCCACCCGATTGCTGACAGCACTCTGCCAGAATATGAGACCCTTAAAAGACTAAGAAAAGACGACACTATAAGTTGACGCGCAGATCAGCGATCAGTTTTTTGCCAGGCTTTATTGTTTCTTCTCCAGGTAAACCAATTGGCCCAAATGATAAGCCATGTGATTGGTGCGATTGATAATGATATTAAGTTTATTCCTGTGCGGCTCTTTGATGAAATCTCCTTCTGATACCCGGTTATGGCGGGTAAACCATTCGGATTCGGGAATACCGCTAAGATGAGCAGACAAACGGGTATTTACTGTATCCCAATATTCCTTTAGTTCGCTAAGAGAAGGCATGGGAAGACCAGATTTGTCAGGGTTGTCTACAAAGGGTTCATCTAACTGGGGATACAATCTTTCTCCCAGGCCAAGTATCTCTATTATCGAATCATGTATGGCGATAAGATGGCCGAATAAATAAATACCACTATTGCGACCTGGCGCAGTATCGGCCAAAAGCTGTTCGTCAGAAAGACTATTAATTAGTTTGTTTGCTCTGTCGATATATACGTTCCACGCATCAAGAGCCATTTTTATAAATACAGCTTTTGATGTCTTGCCCTGGTATGTTAATGTATTTGACATGATCTCGGTTTTAAGATAAAACAGCCCCGGACAAAAAAAGTTTTGTTTAATGTAATTTTTACCCTGGAATAGTTCCACTGTCCTCTCTGGGAAGCTTTTACAAGTTTTCCTTCGCATGAAAACAGGAGGACATGAACAGAGTTGGATTCACGTCCTCCCGCGTTTTATTAATATCCTTTCAACCCTTTCGCACTCCTGTCCTCGAACTTGGGTCTTGGGTGAAGTTTTCGGGGTTTTTCTTTTACGAGTTTTAACGCTTCCTCAACAGCGCGAACGAGTTGGGGATCCTTTCCTTTTGCAAGCAAGGCCGGATCATCCCACACTTCTATATCCGGTTTGATACCATAGCCTTCGGCAAACCATTTACCATCTGCGCCATAAAGTCTTGCGTCGGGCACCGTGATATTACCGCCGTCGATCAGGCCATGGCCCGTTGCAGGCCCTACCAAAATACCCAGGGTTCTTTCACCGATCACAGGTCCGAGGTTGAGTTGCTGGAACGCCCAGGGGAAAGCATCCCCACCCGAGCCAGCCCATCCATTGATAAGCATTACTTTGGGCGCATCATTACCACGTTGTGGCCAGCGTGTTACATCGGCATTGCGCCAGGCGATATTGTAAATGTTTGGACGATTGAGCATTTCAATAAAACGATCACCCAATTGACCACCGGCATTAAAGCGTTCGTCAATTACAAAACCCTGCTTGTCGATCTGCGCATAAAACTGTCGCATTAATTCCGTCTGACCCTGCACACCTGTATTTGGCATATACATATAGCCGAGTTGTCCATTAGACAGTTCCTCTACTTTTTTACGATTTCCCTCTATCCACTCCAGGTGGCGAAGTCTGGCTTCCTGTTGTGGCTGCAGGGTTTTTACAATGACCTCACGACTTCCCACCGCGGTGGGTTTGCTATTTACGCGAAGCGCAACGGCTTTACCCGCCAGTCCTTCAAACATCGCATAGGGATCCATCCCTGGATCGAGGGCGCGGCCATTGACGGAAAGAATATAATCTCCTTCTTTTACATTAATGCCCGACTCTTCGAGAGGAGATCTCACTTCGTTGTCCCAGGCTGCGGGCCGGACTATGCGTTTTATCTTGTACGCATTGTTTTCAAGTGCCCAGTCAATACCCAAAAATCCATTGCTCCTGTTTTTCGCCTGCTCCAGGTCACCACCGCTCACATAAGTGTGACCGGCGCTGAGTTCCGATACCATCTCCAGCATAATATTATTGACATCCCATCGTGTGATAGCATCATTGAGCAGGGCGCTATAATCCTTACGAACCTGGTTCCAGTCTACCTGTTGCATGCCGGGATCATAAAAGAAATCGCGGTAACGACGCCAGGTATCGTTGAACATTTGTTTCCATTCCTCCTGTGGACGTAATACCATTTCCATTTCAGAAGTACGAAGCAGCTTATCAAGTTTTTGATCAGGATTGGGTTTAATAATGCCAAAATTGTTGTTGCTGCGGGCAAGAATATTTTTTCCATCCGGGGAAATGCTATAGCTGTTTGAATTTTGAAGCAGGGCTTTTTCTTCTCTTTTCTCTATATCAAACAACTGTATCGAAGATTTCCCTCCCGTGGTGCCTGTATTGGGAAAACGTATATACAGTAATTTACCTTCCGTTGCATAAAGTCCGGCGATGTTACCTGCCGGCACTGGAAGAATTTCCAACCTGCGTTCTATTGTTTCAGGCTCCACATTACTTGCAACTGATTTTGGCTTAGATGCCTTTTTCGCAGTATCCGCCGGTTTTTTATCAGCATCATTGGAATCAAGTTTTATGTCGTCATTTTTTGCAAATAGCAAAGCAGGTGTTGCAGGATCGAGCGTAGCTACGGCTAACTGCCGGCTGTTGGGATAAGCCCATGTATTATCAAAATTGCTGTAGGTAGGTGTAAAACTCCGGTCGGTAGCGAAGAACAGGTATTTCCCTGAGGGGTCGAATACCGGGTTCACGTCATTGTAATAACCGGAAGTGGCCTGGTAGGCCTTTTTCTTTTCGACGCTGTAGAGATAAATAGCCTGGTTCAAATTGGCAACACCTTTTGTATAGGCGATCCATTTGCTGTCAGGTGACCATTTCAAGCTGAATTGCCTGAGACCATTATAGGGCAGTTCTGAGGTTTTGTCGATTTTTTCTATGGAACCATCGGCAATCGACATGACCATGATCTCCTGGAGATCGTTGATAAATCCGATCTTTTTACTATCAGGCGACCAGGATAGGTGCCAGCCCATACCGCGTCCAAATTTTGTCAGCTTTTTTGCCTGGCCGCTTGCATTGTCGCGGAGATGAATTTCATATTCACCACTCTCATCACTCCAGTACGCCAGCCATTTTCCGTTGGGTGACCAGGAAGGATAAGATTCCCAGGCACCGCTGGTATTTGTGAGGTTGACGATCACACCATTCTCCGCGGGTATACTAAACAATTCTCCCCTTGCTTCAAACACCGAACGTTTGGCGTCGGGAGAGAGATCAAAGTTGAGTATGTTGTTTCCAACATTTACGGTACGCGGCATCAGTGTGGAGATATCGGCAACGACGTTGATCTTTACCTGCTCGTATTTGTGCGTATCAACATTTAGCAGGTATAAATTTCCACCGGCTTCAAATACCAATTCTTCGGGGCCGGCCGACATATGGTTGATGTCGATATTGTTAAACTTAGTTAGTTGCTCTTTAGATTTTTTGCTCACATCGTACACCCAGATATTACGACGGCTGCCTTCGCCAACATCGGAAACATAATAGATCTTGTTTTTTACCCAGACAGGTTTGCCGTCTGTGGCGTCGTTTTTAGTAATATTTTCAGCGTTTCCTTTCTTCAGGTCAAAGATCAATACATCAGAAGCAAGTCCGCTGCGAATTCTTTTGAACGGGTAATTTTCTGTGATCTTGGTGACATAAGTAATACTATTACCATCAGGTGAAAATGAAGCCAGTTCACCATAAGGCACCGGTAGTTTGTCGGGTAATCCGCCTTTGGCAGATACCAGGTACAATTGCCGGTAAGCAGGTGTTCCACTTTCACGACCCGAAGCAAAAAGAATTCGTTTGCCATCAGGGTGCCAGTCGACCACCCGGTCAGGTCCGGCATGCCAGGTAAGCCTGGCAGGCACTCCACCAATTACGGGCATGGTGTACACATCAGTATTCCCATCATAGGTAGCAGAAAAGGCGAGATTTTTTCCATCGGGTGAAAAACGGGGAAATGCTTCTTCACCTGTAGAAGAAGTAACGCGATAAGCGGTACCGCCGGTTTTTGATACTAACCAGATATCGCCTCCATATACAAAGGCGATTTGCGTGGCCGAAACATCCGGGAAACGGAAAAGTCTTGCATCCAACTGTGCAATAGCGTTTAGTGATAACAGCAGGGCTGAAAGCACGAGTGATCTTTTCATACCAGTAGAGTTTTTGTTGAGGAAGGATTTTGAAGTTATACAATATTCAAAAGGAAAATCAGAAAAATTGATGGATGGGCGGGAGTGCAGACTGGGACTGCCGTAAAACGAAAACAGGGCTGGAAAGCCCCGTTTGAATCATTAACCTTAAACCTTAATCAGAAATATATAAACCGGTGGACCGGTAATTGTTTGATTGCGAGGCAAAGGTGAAAATATCTGCTAATATGGCGAATAGATCAAATTGTGATGTTTTTGTAGTAGAAAATCTACGAAGGCCGCCGTTACCACGCGATCCCATAATCCTCCCCGTGATTACTGGAGCCGCCCCACAAACTGCCATGCTTCCAGTCAAACCAAATGGCGTTGATGGGGCCGCTGGTGCGGTTGCCAAAACTTAAAGTATAACCCATTTTCTTCAATTCTTCCCTAACCTTATCAGGTACATTGTTGTTGATCAGTATACTTCCGGGCTGAGGTTTTCGGT
>JAEYOL010000032.1 GCA_023411775.1 Bacteroidota bacterium
GAGACCATACAACTGTAATCCATTCCTGCCAGACTGTAAAAGACCTGATGGATACCGATACTGTGTTCCGTGAAAACGTATTGGAACTTCAACAAAAGGTCCAGTTAGCTGCGATGTAATTAAGAAAATATTTATAAGGCATCCCAGATTCCGGTAGGAGTTTGGGATGCTTTTTTTTGGGAGGGATAGCCGGGGATGCGGTAAGCCGGGATGTTGTTTATTGTTATTATTTACTTACCGTCTTTATATGGCCGGGGAGGCGGGAAGGCGGGAAGTTGTTTATTGTTATTTACTTACCGTCTTTGTTTCTCACCGGCAACAAATGTTTAACCAGAAGAAATATAGCCGGGGAGGCGGGAAGGCGGGAATTTGTTTATTGTTATTATTTACTTACCGTCTTCCTTCTTACCGGCAAAAAAAAACCTTTACCAGACCAATATAGCCGGTGAGGCGGTAAGACGGGAAGTTGTTTATTGCCTTAATTGCTTACCGTCTTCCCTTCTTCCCGGCAAAAATGTTTAAGCCTGAGATTGGGTTTTATTGCCAGTTATCTTTATTTTTGCCACCCCTCTGAAAGGGGCAGCCGGTGAGGTGGATGAGTGGCTGAAATCAGTAGTTTGCTAAACTGCCGTACGGGTTAAACTGTACCGCGGGTTCGAATCCCGCCCTCACCGCATTAAAGCGCACAAGTAATTAGATTCTAATTTCTTGTGCGCTTTTGCTTTTCCAGCATTGATAACTCGCTTTAGTATATCGATTTCTACCCTGATTATTATCCGGAAGTTGATCATATAGTTTAGAACGGCATCTGTTTTATGATGAATTTCCGATCTTATGAGTGGCAGGGCAACGTAATGCTGCAACCTGACGATTTGGTATCAGGACAATAGCGTCCTGTTCCGAATTGATCATGTTAATTGCTGCTAAGAACGTTGAAACGATGGAGCACCCCGGCGCCAGGTCCGGGGTGCAAACCAATATCCTTAAGGTGCTGGCCTATTTTGATATCTTCCAGTATCCTCTGACAATTGCTGAGATCAGGCAATTCCTGGGTAGCCGGGCGGACGAAAATGATGTCGAGCATGGGCTGCAAAAATTGGTTTCGGACCAGGTTATTTTTTATCACCAGGGATTTTATTCTTTGCAGGATAATACCCTTCTGACTTATCGCAGGCGTGAGGGTAACTGGCGTGCCGGGAAGTTATTGCCAAAGGCATATAAGATCGGTCGCTTTCTTTATCGTTTTCCGTTTGTAAGAGGAGTTTGTATATCCGGATCCCTTTCAAAAAATTTCGCTGATGAGAACGCCGATATCGATTTTTTTATCATCACAAGGGCCAACCGTTTATGGATTACCCGAACCATTATGCACCTTTTCAAAAAACTCACCTTCCTGACGGGACACCAGCATTATTTCTGCATGAACTACTATATAGACGAGGAGGCTTTGCTGATCAGCGAACAAAATATCTATACGGCACTGGAGATCGCCACGTTAATACCCGTCGCCGGCAAACAAACAAATGAAAATTTCTTTCGTACCAATAGTTGGGTAGCCCGTTTTTTTCCGGCCTGTCGCAATGCGTATCCAAGTCCCGGACCTGATTTCTCAACCGGGTTGAAAAGTTTTGTGGAAGGGCTTCTGTCCGGCGGCTTTTCCGACCGCCTGGATCGATGGCTGATGAATATTACAACGCGGCGTTGGGCAAAAAAAAGCAGGCAGAACAGGCTCAATAAAAATGGACAGACTATGAAGTTGCTTACGGGCCGGCATTTCTCAAAATCCAATCCCGGGTCTTTCCAGGAAAGGGTATTGAGTTTATACGAACAAAAGCTGGCTGAACTAGGGATTGAGCGTTAGGTATCTTAACTACCGCGAAGCCTTTATATATTCCCCGGTGCACTTCGTGCTCCTCCTTCGTGGCCAGATGATTAACTAACCACAGCGAGCTCGGCGAACACTGCGAGGGTTCTTGTAATCTCACCGTGCCCTTAGTGATTCCTTCGTGCACTCCGTGTCCAGAAAAAGGTCACGAAGTACACGAAGTATTGCACGGTGAACACTGAGGGGTTCTGCAAATCACACCGTGTCCTACCTGATTCCTTCGTGCCCTTCGTGATTCCTTCGTGCACTCCGTGTCCAGAAAAAGGTCACGGAGTACACGAAGTATTGCACGGTGAACACAGAGGGGTTCTGCAAATCACACCGTGTCCTACCTGACTCCTTCGTGTCCTTCGTGATTTCTTCGTGCACTCCGTGTCCAGAAAAAGGGCACGGAGTACACGAAGTATTGCGCGGTGTACACTGAGGGGTTCTGCAAATTACTTCGTGTCCTTGGTGTCTCCTTTGTGTTCTTCGTGACCATAATATAGTACCGAGGAACACGGAGAATTGCAGGGGAAGCACGGAGTTTATTTTAATTTTTTCTCAGCGTGATGATATAATAATCACCGATATTTCTCCAGGGCCAGGAATATTTATATCTATCTTCTTTTTTCTCCAGGAAACTATAAAGCTTCGGATACTTTTCCGCGAAACCCGTTAAATAAGAAGGCGGCAACCAAGTATTTAATCCCTCCTGCCTGATCACGGTAAATGCGGGAGACAAATTTTTCCTGATATACGAAGGGTTATAATACCAGCATCGAAAATAAAAGCCGCCGATATGGGCCTTCGCTCCTTTACTTCCAGAAAATCTTCGTAAGGCCGTTCTGAATTTGCCCCTGAACAACATCAGGAATTCCCACACACAAAACTTTGGCAGCAGCACGAGTGTAACAAGACCTCCCGGTTTGACGAGCTCGTCTAATGACCGAAGAACTGTATCGAGCGCAGGTGTACAATTGAGCCCCGCAAAATTCGAAAACACCAGGTCATAGGGTCCGCGGGCGAATAAATTTTCCAGTTGATTAAAAGAACAGATTTCATGACTGATTCTTTCCTGCAGACCATGTTGCCTGGTTTTTTGAATCGAGATTTCCTGCATTCTAGTTGAAATATCCGTTGCGAGAATCTTGTGCCCCTGCCTGGCGAAGAAAACAGCATCTTCCCCTGTGCCCGCGTTAAGCTCGAGTATATGCGAGCCGGGAGAGAGGTGTTGTAATATATGAGTTCGTACGCGCGCTCTCTTATACCGGATCATTGCATCAACACCATATTGTTGATCAAAAACCCCTGCCTGTTTATTAAAGGCAAGTGCAGCCGCATTTTCAAGAGTGCTTAAAATATCATTCATATCGCTGCGTTTTCAAGTAAACTCAATCTTCTTTTGTCGAACCAGGCTGCCGGCGCGTAATAGAAAAATGAAAAAGCTTTTTTAAGCGATGCTGTACTTAGAGAGCCAGGCCGGACTAATAATTTCCTCATTTGTTGCAAGCCCAGTTGACGGCGATATACTTTGTGTACATAACTGTGCAGTTGTTTGTAAAAAGCCGGTGGGTATGTATTGCTGAACATCAGTGCGAGGTCATCAGAGTCTGTCCAGTTTGATTTTTCCGTCAACTGGCTTTTTACCTTATCGTAGAATGGCGTGCCCGGCAATGGATATGATACCGAAATGCCTATTTCCGAAGGCAGCAGGTCCCGTATCATACGAATGGTTTTCAGAATATCCTCTTTGGTTTCACCGGGGTAACCAAACTGGATAAAGAAACCGGGTCTTATATTATATTTTTTCAAAAGTTTAGTCGCTTTGTAGATCTGCTCAACGGTTGTGCCCTTTTCCATGGCGTCGAGTATTTTTTGGGAGCCACTCTCTGCGCCCATCCAGGCATTTTCACATCCGGCTCTTGCCAGGTCGCGGACATAGTTTTCCTGCAACAATAGGTCTGCCCGGGCCTGGATCTTGAAGCGAAACCGGAGTCCTTCAGCTTCCAGCAGGTCTGCAAATTCATGTACCCAGCCGGGCTTTAGTCCAAAAATATCATCGCAGAACCAGATATGATCGAAACCGAATTTTTCTTTCAGCACCTTTAATTCATCCACAACATTACGTGGCGATCGCGAATTGTACCGGTTCCCATAGATGGGTTTGGCACACCAGTTACACTTAAATGGGCAACCTCTCGTGGTAGCTATGTTAAGTGAGAAAAAGCCCCGGTGCTTCATCCACATTTTCCAGTAGTGGGTAATATCAACCAGGTCCCAGGCCGGCAGTGGCAACAAGTCCAGGTCCCTTAGCACCGCTCTTTTTACCGTTTTGATCACCGCATGCTGTTGTTTATATGCGATACCGGGAATGGACAGCCAGTCATTTGACCCGGAATCAATACTTGTTATAAGTTCGGCCAGCGTTTGTTCACCTTCACCGAGGATTATAAAATCGGCTCCTATGCTTAAGTACAATTCATAATGGTCGGTGGCATCGGAACTGGATACAATAACAGTACTACCTTGCTGTTTCGCTAACACTATCATCCTGAATGCAGCCTCCCGCATATTTGTCAGGCACATCTTGGTGAGATAGTTGAATCCGTCGTCGTATATAACAAGGATCTTCGGCCTGTCTTTTTGTAGAACAGGAAGGATCGCCTCGGGACTTTGTGCAAACATGGTATCAAAAAAAGATATAGTAAAGCCCAGTTCGCGTATCACCGCCGCGGCATGCAGGGTGGCGATGGGGGCATAGGGCTGCCCGGTAGCCCATTGTTTGGGATCATAGCGTAGAAAATAAGAATGCGTAAAAAGTACCGGCGCGTCATTCATGGTATAAACTTATCGGGGCCTTACGGCATCTTAAAATCGTATAAATGAATACTGCGGTTGCTTGATGTCTTCTGGTGGACTTGTAACCCAAACGCCTAAAGTTTCCTGAGATTTGTACCAGGTGCCAGATTTAGGTAGCACACACATTTTTTGCATATATCATTAGTTTGCAGATCAAGCGTTTTCCGGAATTGGATGGCTTCAGCGCTATTGACGATCCTGTGCAGACTTTGCTGGTGGATATTGCCAAACACACCATGAAAAAAACAGGGACGTACATTTCCGTCGGCTTCCACAACGGCCGACACCCAGGGAGCATTGCATTTCTTGAAAGGGAATGGGTTGCGTCCATAGAATGCGGCATAGTAAGCGTAGATATTTCGCAACTTTCCTGGTGATTCCGCGAAATAGGGGTTCTCTTCTTTTTGAATGAATTTTTGAATGATATGTTCAGTCATATCATTCAGTTCATCCAACTCATCTTCTGCTGGTAGAATTTCATGTTGCCTTTCCTCATTCCATTTTGAATGTCTGTTAAAAGCCTGGCTGCTCACATCCGCGGGCAGGAAACTTACCTGGTCTATCCCGATATCCTTTGCACTTTCGATGATATCAGGCCATTTGCGAAAATTTAGTTTGTGAATCACGGTACGGGAGCTGATCCTGAACCCCGGCTGGATGTTTTTTAAATACTGGACGCCTTCTTTCAAACTATCATAAGCGCCTGATATGTTTCTTATGGCGTCGTGAGTTGTCGCATCCCCATCCAGTGACACAATAATATCGTCCACCCATTGTAAGATGGAGTTTGCATGCTTCTTTAGCATAAGACCAGTTGACAAAAGCGAGATCCGCAGGTTTTTTTCTTTTAGTATTTCACAGAGTCGAAAAAAATTTGGATTAAGCAATGCTTCACCACCCGACATCAGCACCATTTGGGTATTCAGTCTTTTAAAAGTTATTAAGAGCTCCCGGATATCATCCTGTGTCAGCTGTTTTAAATTTTTGTTGCCCTTCCAGATATCACACATCACACAGCGGCAGTTGCAGGCGCTATGCGGCATCAGGATCGCAATGGGGAGCGAAGAGATTACATGCGTGTGAAGGCTCTTGTAGCGCTTGAAGGTCTGGTATAGTGACTGGGTAAGCATTTTAGCTATTTCCTGATCCTGATCCAGTGAAATGGATTTTTCGAAAATTGTAATTGGTTGATCCAGCTATTTGGATCAAAGAGAACTTCAGGGTGGTAGTCACGTAGTTCGGTCAGGCTATAATGGAAATAACAACTGGTCATGGCCGGAAAGCCTGCCTGTTCGTAGTATGCCCTGCTTCTTTGCTTAGCCGCCAGAATTTCCGTGGGAGTATAAAAAAGCGAATCGAGAATATGAATTTCTCCACCCGGTTTGAGCAGTTTCAACACTTTGTCCAGTATCTCTGGAAGCGATTCAAAATACTGGATACTGGCAGCGAAGACAACCAGGTCAAATTTTTTCTCCCGGAACGGTTCGTTCCTGATATCGGTATATATAAAGTGCAGGTTAGGGATATAATGGAAAACTCTTGCGGCCTGCTGTAATTCCATGTAGTTGATATCAACCCCGATCACCCTGGTGCCTGTCACCGAAGCCAGCTGGCGCGATAGCCATCCGTTTCCACACCCAATCTCCAGGATATCGGATCCTTTTTTATTTTTCTCAACGTATTGGACCAGTTTTATTGTTGAACGACGGCGTTTCATCCATTCATTATAATGCGGATGTTGCCGGTTGATCATAGGCAGCCTTTCAAGTTCCTGGTCGGTGTATAACCGTCCTTCCTGCTGCCTTAACCGCAGGTAGATGGATTCAAAGTCCAAAAGTTTGCTATCATCAATTTCGCCGGTCAAGTTTCTTTTTCGATTTTATAGATGAAATTTTTTTCCAGCAGGTTTTTCTGCGTTTGAATGCAAACGAGTTTAAAATGCATTTTAGCAGCAATGCTTGCAATCATTCCGAAATCGCAACCTTCGAACAGGGTCATAAAAACCTGGGACTGACTAGTGATATATCGGCCGAGATCGCTGAACAGGGATTCAAAGTATTCACCTTTTTCACCACAATACCAGGCAAAGTCCCGCGCATGAATCGGGGTTTTCTTGTAGTAAGGCGGATTGATCGCAATGATATCATAAACCTGTTTTGGTATATGCATAAAAAGATCAGAATGAAGGATTGTAAGGTTGACATCATTATGCACGGCATTCTTTTCCAGGTATTCGATGGCGATGGGGTTGATATCGGTGGCAGTGACCCTTGCGCCATTTTTTGCCGCGTAAATTGAGATCAGCCCACTGCCTGCGCCAAGTTCCAGGAACCGTTGGCATTGTAATGAAATTGTGGAGATATGACGCAATAAAAATTGTGTGCTGTAGAAAAAGCCAGGATGGAAAACTTCGGGCGGTATTTCAAGGCTGATATCTCCAAAGCGATAGGTCCTGGTCCTGGAAAGATATTTTTCCAGCAACGGCTTGTAGGTGTTGGCAACGATATGTCTAAGCAGCGGTTTCAGAATCCTTCAATTTCAGGTTGGCGGTATTTGAAAAGTTTTTGCATGATCTTGATCTCATAGGGAAACCTGTTCCAGTTCTTTTTATAGCGGATCAGCGATAGCGTTTTCAGAAGTTTTATACGTGGTGGTGTTAGTTTGGTATCGGTTACTGTAGGGTAATATCCGTTTAAAACGGTTTCAAAATCCTTTATTTTTTTCACCATATATGGCTTCAGCCAGGGTGTCAGTGGATTTCGATGAAGATCAAAATTCTCCCACTGTGGTGATATCCAGTCGTCGAGGATTTTGGGAAATTGAAAGCCGGAATCAAGCACTTCTTTAGAAAGTTGTGAGCCTTCAGTAGGCACCGGGCTATAGACATAGATGATAATTTCTGTTCTGGGATTTATCTCTTTTATCTCACGAATAAATTGTATGTCGAAATCAATCTGGCGGTTTACTTCTTCTTCGGTGGCTGCCGGAGTACCCACTACAAATGAATATTCGGGTATGATATCGAATTTTGCCATCCGTGCCGCGAAGCGTTTTATTTGCTCG
Organism: Bacteroidota bacterium; assembly: GCA_023411775.1. Classification (GTDB taxonomy): domain Bacteria; phylum Bacteroidota; class Bacteroidia; order Chitinophagales; family Chitinophagaceae; genus Terrimonas_B. The sequence continues at coordinate 7,790 of JAEYOL010000032.1, forward strand.
CCCGATTGCGTACCACCCTTGTCCATTTTTTTCAGCATCTCATCATTGCCGCTTTCGGCGCCATGAAAGATCATTTTACAGCCCGCTTCACGCATGATCGCCAGGCTGCTGTCGGCGTAGCGGTCAATGGTATCTATTCTGCCTTCACCCCACCAGACAAGGTTTTCATTTTTAACCAGCCTGGAAAATTCCACCACTCTTTTTTCCGAAACAAAAAAATTACTGTCGTAAAACTCCACAGCGTTGATATGATATTTGTCCTTCACCTCCATGATATCATCATATATTTTCTGCGCTGATCGTCCCTTCCATCGCGCGTTATAGATGGGAACCACGCCACAGAACGCACAGGTGAAAGGACATCCGACACTGCTATGGTAAGCAAAGGTTTTAGTTCCCAGTACTGACTTACCGATGTATTTTTTCATCGGGTAAAACGTATTGAGTTTTTCATAAGGCAGCCGAGGCAAAGCGTCCTGGTCGTACAGTTCATCCTTCTTTGTTTTTACGATAATGCCATTTTCTTTGAAAATCAGGTTTGGAATATCATGAACCGGGCTATTGGATTGCATCGCATCCATCAACATAGGGAATGCATAATCACCGGGTCCGTAAACGATGAAGTCTATATAACCTGAATTGATACATACCTGGCTGTGATTGGAAGGGAAATAGCCTCCCCAGACGATTTTTAGGCCCGGGTACCTTCGCCTGATCTCCCGTGTAATTGGAATGGCCTGTTTCAATTGCGGACCTGGCATCACCGTGCAGGCAAAAACGCTGAAGCCCCCACTGTCGAGATAATCAAAAATTACTTGGCGGGGGTTTTTCTCAAGGTTGCCATCAACAATGGCGTAATCATATTTTCCTTCTATAGAGGCCGCAATGGATAGAATAGAATTGGGAACCCTGGCTTTTGATTCAGCCGCTCGTGGATTGAAGAATAAAACCTTATTCATGATTACTGCGCCGTCTTCAAATAATGGAGTAAGAATTCACTACCAGGCGTTTTGCCCGGAAGGAATTTTTACCCAAATCGTTTTATCGCAGTAAAAAGTTGCCCGGCAACCGTTTATTATGCCTCCAGGTGGCGTAGGTATTATGAATATGCGCCAGCGAGGAAGGGTGATTCTGAACCTGCTTCGCGGAAATGACCTCAAAAAGCATGATTTTATGGATGCCGTGAATGAACGAATCCTTCAACCTGAGCTCCTGGTAAAAATTCGTGGACTCGGGCAGGGGCAGATGCAGTTGATCCGACACAGCTTCGCTAAAAGGAAAATGTTGTTTCATCTTCAACTCCTGCATGTGATTTTTTCCAAGGGCATAGGCGGTCCTGTAAAACTCGCTTGCTATCCTGCAGATCAGGATCGCACCGGCATTTTCCACCTGGCGACAGGCCTTCCCTGAAAAACGCAGGGAAACCAGGTAGTAATTGTCATCTACGGGGCCGTGCAGGTCGGTAGGGAAAAGGTTATAGCTGTCTTGCTGACCAACGGAAATCAGAGAGATATTCCTTGGCAGAGAGTATGCGATCTGTACCTGTTTATAAAGATTGTCTTTCAGGAATACATTCCCTTTTTTTCTATTGAAAAGGCGGTTATTGATCCCAATAATATATTGATGAAAGGATGATAGAAACTTATGGGCACCCGTCAGACCTTCATAAAATTGTACAAGGCTTTGTTGAAAAGATGCTTCTTGTATTTTTTGCAACCGGAGATTGGCTATAGCATCCTTTTTTGACAAATTTTCGTTTGGTTGTAGGGATTGGTTACCGAATGCGATTTCAATGATTTCGGCTCCCGCGATTTTATCGGGCAGGGCAAGTACGAGGGGATGGTAGCCGACAAAGGAATGATTGTTTGTAATTTCCTGTACAACCCGTCCCTGGTTTACAAGATAGGCGTGTAAAGGTTGTTCAAATACGTCACCTGCTAAGCAGAGATATTCCTGGGGATAATGAAGGCCGTTGAATTTGTTAAGCAATTTTTGCAGCAGCTTCATATTTTAAAACTAAGAAAAATAATAATCGGTCGATAGCAAATTCACTGTTGAAATGAGAATCGTTAGCACTAGTTACACCAAGACGAAAGAATTCAATGATCCGGAAGAATGGTTAAACCGGATTTCATTTTACACTGGGATACTTGAACAGCTGGCGAAAGACCATGACGTTACCAGCATCGAACGCATCAACTATGAAGGAGTGCACAGTAGGAATGGAGTGATCTATCATTTCATGGATTTAAAACAAGATGTTGTTCGCTTCCCATTCAGAATGCACAGGATTATCATGGACTTGCAACCCGATGTTGTTTTGGTAAATGGTTTAATTTTTCCGTTGCAGGTGATGCAGCTGAAATGGAAGTTGGGAAAACGTGTAAAGATCATTGCTTTGCATCGGGCGGAAAGGCCATTTGAAAATGTGAAACGTTATTTGCAAATAGCAGCGGACAGGTATGTGAATCATTACCTGTTTGCTTCTTCGGAATTTGGCGAAGAGTGGATGCGGGCTGGCGTTGTCAGAGATCGGAATAAGATCCGGGAGATCATTCAGGCTTCATCTGCATTTTTCCCAGTAAACCGTAACCAGGATAAAGCGTCAGAAGCGCCGGTTTTTCTTTGGGTCGGCAGGCTTGATGCAAATAAAGATCCAATTACTCTAGTAAAAGCATTTACCAGCTTTTTGTCGGAGAAACCTTCGGCGAAACTTATAATGATATACCAGACCAATGATCTCTTGCATGAGGTGAAAGACCTGGTTCAACATAATAACCTGGCCGGCAGATCGATCAGGCTGTTGGGGAAAGTTCCACATCATGATATGCAGGATTGGTATCAATGCGCTGATTTTATTATATCCACCTCGCATTATGAGGGTAGTGGTATTGCAGTCCTGGAAGCTATGTCATGTGGCTGTATTCCTATGTTAACGAATATCGCTT
>JAEYOL010000105.1 GCA_023411775.1 Bacteroidota bacterium
TCAGCCGCATTCACAACCGCGGTTGCAGGTTCCCTGACATCGGAAGCAATATCTCAACCCAGCATTAAAGGCGTTAGAGATGTCGTCTTAGTTCACGGCGCCTTTGCTGATGGCAGCAGCTGGTCCATAGTAGTTACCAAACTCCAGGGAAAGGGCTATAATGTCATTGCCGTTCAAAATCCGCTTACTTCTTTTGAAGATGACGTAGCAGCAGCTAAACGTGCCATTGCACAACTGGACGGGCCTGTACTCCTGGTTGGACATTCCTATGGTGGAATGGTAATCTCCGAGGCAGGAAAAGATCCCAAGGTTGCGGGGCTGGTTTATGTAGCTGCCCTGGTACCCGAAGACGGACAGAATGTAGTTGACGTAAATGCTGCGATGCCAACAACCGGTGTTGAAAAGTATTTCCAGCTCAGCGACGACGGGCATTTAACCCTTCCACAAAAGGCCATTTCTGAAAGCTTTGCCCAGGATGTAACACCGGAAGAAAAGAAGATCATATTTTCCACCCAGGGCAGTTGGGCTGCCTCTGCTACCCAGGTAAAAGTGTATGACCCTGCATGGAAAAACAAACCTTCATGGTATATCGTTGCGGCGAAGGATGGAATGATCAACCCGGACCTGGAACGCTTCAAAGCAAAGCTGATCAAAGCCACTACGCTTGAATTAAATTCCAGCCATGTACCCATGGTATCACAACCTGATAAAGTGGCTGACTTTATCGTTACGGCTGCCGGTGGTTTATAATGGAAATGGTTTTGCAGGTGGATGCCATGCATCTGTATTGACGTCCACCTGTAAAACTGATTTACTAATCTTTAATACTTCAGAAAATGTTAGCTACAGGAATTATGGCACCAGGATTTAGTTTGTACGCTGGTCCCGACAATTTATTGAGTCTTGAAGACTATAGAGGCCAGAAGGTGATCCTCGCCTTTTACCCGGCCGACTGGAGCCCGGTATGCGGGAGCCAGATGAATCTGTATAATGAAATGGAAGATTACTTTACACAATTCAATGCCCAGCTGATCGGCATTTCGGTTGACAGCAGGTGGTGCCATGCTGCCTACAGCGAGCAAAATGGATTTTATTTCCCGCAGCTGGCCGACTTCGAGCCAAAAGGCGCCGTGTCCAAAAAGTATGAGGCCTATGATGATACAACAGGTGAGAGCCGCCGGGCCCTGTATGTGATCGATGAAAATGGAGTGATCATCTGGAGCTACCTCTCACCTATCGATGTAAATCCAGGCGCCGATGGTATCATTCGCATACTGGAGGAATCAGAAACACTTAAAACTATTGAACTATGATACACTTAATACCTGCTGTATACAGCAATGACCATTTTGCCGGCAACCCCAATGCCCCGCTTGAGCTGGTGGAATATGGCGATTACGAATGCCCTTTTTGCGGCCGTGCCTATCCCATTGTAAAAAGCATCCAGGAAAGGTTCGGAGAAGATCTAAATTTTGTATTCCGGAATTTTCCTTTGCGAAAAATTCATCCAAATGCCTACCCAGCTGCTGTGGCTACAGAGGCGGCTGCCAGGCAGGGGAAATTCTGGGAGATGCATGATATCATTTTTGAAAATCAAAAAGCACTGGAGCCGGCCAATATCCTTGAATACGCGCAAAGTATTGGGCTCGATTCCGATCGCTTTCAAAAGGATATTCTTGACGAATCGCTGTACTTAAAGGCCAGGAAAGATTTTGAGAGCGGTATGAAAAGCGGGGTCAACAGGACACCGACGTTTTTTGTAAATGGCAGAAAATTCAATGGCGACTGGGCTAAAGGCGAGTTGGTACGCTACCTGGAATGCGAACTGGCATGGATCGCGGTTTCGTAGGAGCTATGCACTTCTGTCCGGCTATTCTCCCGGCATTGGCGCATATACGCTACTCCCCTTTTGCCGCGTTATTTTTGATATAATGCTGGAGAGTATTGAGTTAAACAAATTGTTTTGGTATTTTGTGTAGCGGACAATAGCGTAAATACAGCTGTTTTATGCAATTCTTCCGTTCAAATCATTATATTAAATAATAAATTTTAAGTTATCTCAGATAAATACAACTACTCAAAGCACCTTTCTGAAATTTTAAACCCTGTGCTTTTGCCGTTAGGGTTCAAAAAAAGGGGCGCTAGATTTATTAAGGGAGAGCAACCTTTCGATTATTTCATTTATCTGGAACGATCCAGGTGGAATGCGGCGCTACCTGATCGACCTAACGAACTTTCAGTATTTATAGGAATTTCAAATGAAGCCAAGGTAGAATCTACTTCAACTTTGTTTCGTTTGACAAAATTGAAATTTCCAAGTTACTACGGTCCGTTCTTTCTTGACGATTTGGATTGGGCGGAAAAGGGGAGGTTGATGGGTAGTTTCTCTTCTAAGCAGGTGGAAGAAATTGACTCATATTTAGAATCAATTCAATGGCACTATGATAGCGAAGAATCCTTAGTAAATCTTTTAAATGAAATTAAAACGCAATTGATTAACGTAGGCTTGCCTACGCTCAATTTCTTTATAGAGAATGAAGTTAAAGATATAGAGCCTTTTAGTCTTCGTCTGAAAATTAAAAAGAGATCTAATCAACTCTATGTAAAGCAATTGGATCCTATATCTCGGTTTCCCATTGAATAGGGATTAGTTCACGTGTCTAAGAACTGCATACAACAACTAAGCTTCGTCGGGTGCGAAGCACCAACGATGAAGCTTTATGTTGCACGGAACCTTCGTTAGCCGGGTGAATATTATGGGGATTGTATTGGAGGAGACTATGCCTTAGCGGGCGTCGGTGGTATAATAGGCTTGGACGACAGATCAGACTTTTTTTAAAAAGACATTCTGTTTGCTTTATTTTCCTGCATTCCCTGGTACTATTAGACATTTATAGGATACTTAAAGCCCTGCGTAAAGACGATCAGCATGGCTGCTGCTCTTTTGCCGATCCCTTTGATGCTGCTTACATTTTTTAGTTGTTCGGGCTGCCATTGGATCAGCAACGCCTGCAGCTTTTGTTCCAGTTGTTTGATCTCTTTTTCCATGTGCCTGATTATTCTTTCCAGTGATCTGATCGTCTCTTTGCCTGGCACAGGAAGCAACCGGTGACTATGCAGCTGGTTGTGGATCCGTTTAATTTGCCCGGTATATTCCCGTATGGTGTTATAAAGCTGCTTGCTCTCAAAGTAAGCACTGTCGGGCATTTACCAGAATGCAGGCCGTTGTTCCATGGCATAACGGCATATCCAGCCTGCATCCTGGACCTTGTATGATGCATTTACACTACTCCCCTGTTTCCGCGTTATTTTTGATATAATGTTGTGGGATATTGAGTTAAACAAATTGTTTTGGTATTTTGTGTAGCGGCTAATAGCGTAAACACAGCTGTTAGGCGACATAAAGAAGAGACATGAAAATCGAAATTGAAATCACGCGACAGGACTACCTTAAGTTTAACATTTATTATTTCAAGAAGACACAGCTTTTGCGAACAGCAATAATCGGTCTCGTCGGTCTTTTGGTCTTGCAATACGCAATTAATAAGGATAAATCGACCCTAAGCCTGGTGAGTATCTTGATATCTTCGTTGTTTTATCTTATCCTCTTTGTTGGGGGTATTTACTATAGCCTCAACAAGACGCGGTCGGTTCCCAGAGAGGGGGGCTCTTGCTTAGGAATAAAAGAGTATGAATTTGCGGAGGATAGAATTTTGTTTAAGGACAAAGATTCGGAAGGGCAGTTTCATTGGAGTGCGGTCAAGAGTATGGGACAAAGTGATAACGCATTCTATTTGCACGTTGACACGATGATGGCGATCATAGTTCCCAAACGGTATTTTAGTAATAAGGGTGAGGAGAAAAAGTTTCAAGAGTTTGTTCGGATGAAAATAAACGTCGCCTAACAACTAAGCTTCGTCGGGTGCGAAGCGCCAACGATGAAGCTTAAGGTTGCACGGAACCTTCGTTAGCCGGGTGAATATTATGGGGATTGTATTGGTGGAGACCATGCCTTAGCGGGCGTCGGCGGTATAATAGGTTTGGACGACAGATCAGACTTTTTTAAAAAGACATACTGTTTGCTTTGTTTTCCTGCATTCCCTGGTACTATTAGACATTTATAGGATACTTTGCCACCTGATTTTTAATGGACAGCCAAACCATCTCCAGGCCGCACTATACAGCCGTTTTTGTCATGGCAGAATTTAGACGATTTTTTAACCATTCTCTTAGCAAAAATGCTGGCGGACCCCGGAAGTCAAAATCCATTACATGTTGCACGATCCCTTTTTTACAACAAGGACAACTGCGTTCACCGGCTTTGGCCATGATTACAGGTGCGGCTATTACAGGGGCTGGTTGTGCAGGATGTTGCAATTGTTTACGTATAACCGGCAGCGCTGTTTTTTTCAATTTACTGCTTAGTATTCCATAGTGCCTGATACGTACAAAGGCTTTTGGCAGGATGTGTAAAGAAAACCGCCGGATAAATTCCGTAGGCTCTAATGTCATTTGCTTTTTCGCACCATCCAGCATGCCACTATTTCAGCAAAAAACAGACGCCATTTTAGCCTATTCACAGGATGTGTATATTTGTTTCGAAAACACAGTTTTTTCACAGACTGACGTTGCCAGCAAGCTGGCTATAATACTTACAATTTTCAAGATTGACATACGAGTTAGAAAAAAATATCTGGACAGATTCTGACTTTGACCAAATGGGTTGGCATGACAATCACATTTACAAGATCCGTTTGACACAAGATTTGGAACTAGATATTGACTATATTTTTAAATGGAATCCGCCAGACCTTGAGGGATTGCACTATACTTTTTGGATAGCTCCGGCAACGTTGGTTTTTAGAAACATCCGAAATATAATTTTTGAATTTACCACTGGATTTGAGGATGGTTTTGAAATTGAAGACATAGAAAGAGAGAACGAAAATCAGTGGACAATAATTACTCGACAAGGCGACATACAATTTATTTCTGAAGGTTTTGAACAATATGTTCGTCAAGCCCCTTCCTTTCAGTTTGGACAGAGAATCCCATTCCCAGAACGATATGGTTATTCACTTGACAGAGTTACAAATCAGGAAAACCCTAATCTTTTGAGAGACGACATTATTGAGCTCCGCAGACTAAATTTAGAACATTACGAAAATGTTAAAAAGCGACATCTAAAAAAACAGGAATTAGAAGCACTTATCAACGCGCGGGACAATAATGAGATAGATACGAAACAATATCTGTTAAAGAAAAAAGAAATAAATGAATTGCTATACTCGTATGACTTCTTCCTTAAAGGGACACAATTTGAAAGCTGGTAAGAGACCTACAAAAAACTGCCTGCTGGCAACATGGAGTTTGGCAAAATGCCGGCCCACGGGGTGCTGCGCGCTTCAGAATAAATACCCATCGACATATCGCTGCCCAACTTCAGCCCAGGCTGGACGAATATATCTGAGCTTTGGAATATAAACTCAGCGATATATCTTTACTCAACACCAGGCCGGGCGACAGTAACACGGACTACCGGCACGCCAAACTCTGGACGTTGTGCGAAATGTTATGAAACTCGTAGGATTAATTTAATAACCCCTTATGACGGCTCCAGTTCAAGAGGAAACATTGATGACTTCGAATGACGATTCAATCGTCTTGACCAGCCATCGACTTTTGCACAAGAATCGCTACAATACGGAGGAGATTCTCCTAAAGAATATCGTTGAATGTAAGCTATACAAAAAGCGATATGCAATGTATTTGGTAATTACGATCGTTTTCGCAGTGTTGTATTTTTCTAAGGTCATTCGTTATACAAATTCTAATCTTGAGTGGAACAACGCTGCTGCGCAAAATGTGCTTTCTATACTTGTTTCAATTATTTCCTTGATTTTTTACTTATCGACGCATAGAAAGCGACTAAAAGTGAGCGATGGAATCCACAAAATTGAAGTGCCGCTCGAATACGTAAGACTCGACAGTTTCAAAGTGTTTTTCACACGTCTAAAGTGTGAAAGCTACCAAAGAAAAAAGGAGACATTATAACAAGAAAAGACTTCGCCCAACAACTAAGCTTCGTCGGGTGCGAAGCGCCAACGATGAAGCTTTATGTTGCACGGAACCTTCGTTAGCCGGGTGAATATTATGGGGATTGTATTGGAGGAGACTATGCCTTAGCGGGCGTCGGCGGTATAATAGGTTTGGACGGCAGATCAGACTTTTTTTAATAAGATTCTGTTTGCTTTATTTTCCTGCACTCCCTGCTACTATTTGACATATATAGGATACTTTGCCACCTGATTTTTAATGGACAGCCAAACATCTCCAGGCCTTACATACCCGGCCAACCGAACACAGATGAGCAACAGAATATATTTTCAACTTTTGTAACTTCGGTCGGCTGCAGTTCCGGGCTGGACGTTTTCCAAATGCCCTGCCGAACGCAATGCTGTGGCCGTTGTGGTCACCAAGATTGCCGCTTCCAGATAACGCAAAAGATATGACAGGTTTTATCCTAAGGACAAAAGACGATAGAATAATTCGGTTTAGATATTATAACGACGCCGCTCCTGTGACAACGTCTGCCTTCGATGACCAACTACCTTTCACTCGCATTTTTGTCCATGCCAGAGTTTCTGGCGCCGAATTCTGGACTGACGATGCTCCTGAATTACACATTATTCAGGAAAACGCCTCAATATTCGCGGAGGTTGGAGAAGTAGTAATTGGTACCGTAAACCCCAAACGGACAAGGACTGCCAAATGCATGGGCATATATTATGGAGACGGTAAGGGCCTGGACTGTTGCAATATATTTGCAAAGGTATTTGATGAAGATTTAGCGCAATTGCAAGAATTGGGTAATCAGATTTGGCGACAAGGTGAGCAAGAGTTAATGTTTGAGCGACTTCACTCTTGATGAAGAAGAAAGTCAGTTTACACAATGTGTACCAGGGACCGGTAATAGAAGATATTGTGGGCCAGGAATTGCTGGCCCACCAGTACAGCGCATTGCACCGCCTGGCGTTTTGGGTCAGACAAAAAACAACATCATAACGCTTACAATATCCAGGGAACGGGGTTGGGCCTGCATATTGTTGCCAAATATGTGGAACAGCTGAACGGAACCATACATTGCAGGTATGAATTGAATAAAGGGACCGAGTTTGAAATAATTTTCAAAATGGCTGATAACTGTCAGTCGTTGGTCTGACTAATGTCAATCGAGGCTGATTTCAAATCCAATATACTTGTAAGCAGCTTACGCCCGCGTCATGGACAGCATTTCAAAGAATCAACAAAACAGGCAAACAGATAAATGCTCATTGTTAAATCAGTGGCATTCGCAGGCTTTTCTTGACTATGCCTCTGTAGGTATTGTTATCACTGATAAAAATGGGGAGATCATTCTGATCAATCCTTATGCACTCAGGCTTTTTGAATTTGAACAGCAGGAACTGATCGGCAGGAAAATTGAAGTCCTCATGCCATCCCGCTTTCAGGAAATCCACGAATCTTACCATAGCAACATCTTTCAACATCCCCCTAACCAGCCGTTTGGCTTAGGCCTGGATTTGTATGGCAGAAAAAAGGATGGGACCGAATTTCCTGTGGACGTGAGCCTCGGTAATTATATTGTAGAAGGAGAACCTTTTGCGATTTCTTTCATTAATGATACTTCGGCGCAAAAGCAATCTGAGCTGGAAATCAGAAGACTGAATGCGGATCTTGAACAAAAAGTAAAAGAACGGACAGAAGCACTTGCTATGACGATTGAAAAACTGGAAAAGCAGATCAAAGAAACCGAGGAAAAGGAAAAGGCATTGGAGAAACAGGTTAAGGAAACAGAGGAAAAAGAAAAGGCACTGGCCGGCGTACAGCAGCTTTTTCTGCGTTTACTCAGAAATTATCCCGATGGCGCAATCAGTATTATAGATAACAACTACAATTTCGAGTACACTGGCGGAGAATTGCATTCGCGTCTGCATGCTGACCCCAATGAACTGATCGGCAGAGAAATGTATCCAAATTTTCCGCCCGTGCTAAAACAAATCATAAGGTCACAGCTTGAAAAGGTATTCGCTGGAAATGTTGTCTCCGATTTTGAACTGCCACATCCAATTACAGGACAGGCTTATGTTATGGATGCATTTCCCCTGCTGAAAGAGGATGGTTCCATTGATAAAGCAGGAGTAATCATCAGGAATATTTCCGAACTAAAAAAAGCCGGGGAGGGACTAAGGATAGCGCTGAAAAAAGAACGTGAACTCAGTGAATTGAAATCACGTTTTGTCACAATGGCTTCACATGAATTTCGAACGCCACTAAGCACTATCCTCTCTTCCACCTACCTCATGGCAAGGTATACCACCACTGAAGATCAGCCAAAAAGACAAAAGCACCTGGACAGAATTATATCTTCCGTGAACACGCTAACCGATGTTCTCAACGATTTTCTTTCCGCAGGTAAAATTGAAGAAGGAAGAATAGTAGTTAAGCCTGTCTTGTTTGATCTAAAAAAGAAAATCGAATCCATTCTTAATGATTTCGACAATATTTTGAAAAAGGGACAAACAATTATTTACCTTCATAAAGGAGAAGAAATGATTGAGCTTGATAAAACGATGCTGGGGCAAATTGTTTCCAACCTTCTTTCCAATGCCAGTAAGTTCTCACCCGAGGATAGTGTGATAGAAATAAGGACTGAAACAAAAAACCAGGAACTTATTCTTTCAATAAAAGACAGGGGAATGGGTATTTCGGCTGAAGATCAGGAACACCTGATGGAGCGATTTTTCCGGGGAACCAACGCTACTAATATCAAGGGTACGGGGCTTGGTCTGCATATTGTTGCCAAATATGTGGAACTGTTGAACGGAACAATTCATTGCAAAACTGAATTGAATAAAGGAACTGAGTTTAAAATAACCTTTAAAACGAATCAACATGAAAAAGATATTGCTGGTGGAGGACAATGAGGACATCAGGAGTAATACCGCAGAGATACTGGAACTTTCCAATTATCATGTGATCCTGGCTGAAAACGGGAAGATAGGGGTAGCCAAAGCGCTTGAAACCAAACCCGATCTCATTATTTGCGATATCATGATGCCTGAACTGGACGGCTATGGCGTATTACACGCTGTACAACATAATGATGCCATAAAGAACACTCCGTTCATTTTCCTGACAGCAAAAACCGAACGCAGTGATTTTCGCAAGGGAATGGAATTGGGTGCCGATGACTATATACCCAAGCCATTTGATGGCACCGAACTGCTAAATGCTGTAGATAGCCGTCTAAAAAAAATGGACCTGGTAAAAAAAGACCTTAGTTCGGACATGAGCGGAGTTGATCAACTCCTGCAGGCATCCTCCGGCAATGAGGCATTGAGGGAACTGACACTAGACCGCAATATCAACCGGTATAAAAAAAAACAGGTTATCTACTCAGAGGGCAATCATCCCAATCGTCTCTATTTTATAGTAAAAGGGAAAGTAAAAGCCTATAAGACCAATGAGGATGGAAAAGAATTGATTACCGAGCTGTTCAGCCCTGGCGATTTTGTGGGCCATATCGCCCTTTTGGAAGGAACCCAATACAATGACACCGCCGAAGCACTCGAAGAAACAGAGCTTGCTGTCGTTCCCAGGGAAGACTTTGATGCACTTATCAATAAGAATCCCGAGATTGCCCGCAAGTTCATACAACTGCTTGCCAGGAACATATCCGATAAAGAAAACCAATTGCTCAGGCTGGCATATAACTCCCTGCGCAAAAAAGTTGCCGACGCGCTTTTAATGATCCAGGCAAAATACCGGAACACAGGAGAAAAAAATTATTCTATTGATATCAGCCGGGAAAACCTTGCCACCATTGCAGGTACGGCCACCGAATCACTGATCCGAACGCTCAGCGATTTTAAAAACGAAAAACTGATTGAAATCACCGAAGGAAAGATCACTATTCTCAATCAGAAAAAATTGGAAACCCTTTTAAACTGAGTTTAATCCCCTACTTCGCTGCAACGCCTTTGGCTGCTTAAAACGCCTTCCCTGCAGGAACGGTGCCTTTGGACAGCACATTAGCCTTTACCATGCTCTTTACTATTAATTGTCCATATTCATGACCCAGGGCATCCGAATTGGCAGGGTCAAACGACTGGGTCTGCACCGAGTAAACCAATTGCTGGTGGTCACTCAAATCATATAGATTGCTCTCCCAAAAGTACCGTGTATCGGTAACGTAATACCCGGGTTCATAAATCCGGCGATAAATCGTTCCATAATAACCCCAAAACCGGCCGTAATAATAGCCATATGGTGAATAAATAAGCCGACCAGGTACATAGGTCCTTTCCTTTTCTTTATCCAGCAATACGATCGTGATCACGGCGTCAATGCCACTCGCTTTAAGTTTGGCAAGAGCCTCGTCCTCGTCCATTTTGTCAAATGCTTTGGGACCATACTCTTTCAGGGCAGATACAGCATTGTACCCAAGATCCTTCAGGTCGTCCACCAAATGATTTTCCATATTCTCCTGGATAGTTCGATCGGCTTCCCGGATCAGGCCTAACACCATTACCTTATTATAATCTTTAGCAACTACATTTTCAGCCTTCCAGGTTGATGTGATCCTCGATGTGGTGCATCCGGCAGCGAGGAATATCAAAACCAGCATCCCGATTATCTTTTTCATTTCATAATTTTTTAATTCCTTACGCAAACTATCTGTAAAACCGCAGAGGTAAAATGATACCTATCATGGCAATAAAAGATTATGGTCAGTTACGGAGTATTTGAAATAGCAGAACTTCATCAAGGGTTTAAATGCCTCTCATTCTATAATATTATGCCGTGGACAAAACATAATTATCCTGTTTCAATGAAATATTTGCCCCAGGTAGTAAGAGACAAAGCCATTGAAATTGCCAACGAACTGATCATGGAAGAAAACATGGATGGCAGGCTAGCCATTGCCATTGCAATAAACCAGGCTAAAAAATGGGCTGCACGACTATATCTGTCTGAGTCAGGCGGGATTTCTTATTTAGATCGCATTTTCCATTAACAGTACTACGCTTAATCCCGCGATTATTGGTGCCCAGGGAAACTTTCTACATTTATCTTCAAAATATAAAATCCGGCCGGTTGAGTCAACACCTGCCGGATTGTACCAAACCATTACCACTCCTTCTATCGTGATTGCCACTGATCAGTTTTGAATGATGGGCCCGTTAGCCGCATCGACCCTGTTTAAAATGATCAAGGTCTCCTGAAAATCCGTCTGCTTTAATACCAGCCAGCCATCGTATCCTGTTTTCCAATGCCCGAATCCCTGTCAACTTTATTCACAGAAAAAACTGATCTGGCGTTACCGTGTACTCCGAGATTGCGAATTCAAACTCATGATTCCTCTAGTAAGTAAAGTAATTATATTACTGTTAAATGCAGGTTTCACCGGGAGCTCGTATATTGTAACATGTAGTTATTGAATTCGAGTTTCAGATCATTAAAGCGCTTTTCGGTGTTGACCAGGCTTGCACGTATTATCCTTAACTTCTCTGTAAGTTCTAATATCGCAACGCCATCTTCCCAATTTCCCCTGTTTATTAACCTGTCAAAGGAAGCAATGTCGTTGCGCAAAAAACGGATCAGGTCATCCTCGGCTACAAAGCTGTTTTGAAAATTTTCGGCTTTCATCAACAACTTTTTATCAATATCGCTTTTTAAAATCTCAGATAAACGGTTTTTAAGTTCAACATTTTCCTCTCCCATAAAAACCAGCACCCTTTTCCAGGCATCACTTTCATGTTGTAGCTGCCTCAGTGTAAATTGCGGCATATATACCTCCTTTCTCGTCGTTCTTTTGTATCGGATTTTGGTAAAGATATATTTACAGTATAACGACAGTTAGAATCTTCATCAAACTTTCTACTGACATTCATCACCAGAAGATACAGAAACAGGTAATAAAAGGCCCCGCCACCCTGCGTGACGGGGCTTAGGTCATACAGCAGATGACCTATTTTACAGCGATATGTTTCGCTGCAGGCTTTTTAGCCCCCTCTTTACGGGGTAATGAAATTTTCAACACGCCATCTTCGTACTTTGCATCAATCTTCTCCTGGTTTACCTTATCAGGCAGGGTAAAACAGCGGCTGAATGAAGAATAACTGTACTCCTTTCGTGTAAATTTCTTTTCCTTTTCGTCTTTGCTTTCCTCTTTCTCAGCGCTGATGGTCAGCAAGTTGCCATCAATGTCAATTTTAAAATCACCCTTTTTCATACCAGGAGCAGCCAATGAAACTTTGTAAGCATCTTTCTCCTCTGTAATATTTACGGCAGGTACGTCCATTACGCGGCCCCATGAGCCACCATTGCCAAACCACTCATTCCATGGTTTGAAAAAATCATCAAATACGGACGGCGTCCTTTCGGAAGACCTGGATAAAGCTTTAGTTCCCATAAAAAATCTTTTTTGAGTTTATATTTTATTTACTCCAAATATACCTTCCCATGATTCCGAAAATCAAATACCGCGGTCAATGAAATTAATGACAGTCGTCAGTACTAAAAAAGCTGAATAGAAACCCAGCTCGTAAATCGACTATCCATTTTAATGAAAAACCAATATAAAACAATAACACCCGGAATCTATAAAAATAACTATAATCATTATTACCACTAACGGTGGTCATTTATCAGGCACTAGAATGTTCCTACTTTTTCCCCATGAAAAAGATACTAGTTCCCATTGACTTCTCGGAATGCTCTGACAACGCAATTGATTTTGCCCTGCAATCCAAAAAACTTTTTCCTGCCGACATTGTCCTGCTTCACGCCTTTGAACTAAAGGGTAATATTTATACAGACCATTTTGGATTAAATATGGAATTTAAACAGTCTTTACTGGATGACATCCATGACAAACTATCGCTAATAAAAAAAAGTATACTGGAAGCCGAAGGCATAGAGGTGAAGACTGAAATTATAACTGAACCTTTAAATGTGGCTATTCAAAAGGCTATCGCAACCCACAATATTGACCTGTTGATAATGGGCACGCTGGGTGCAAGCGGGTTTAAAGAAAAACTAATGGGCACCAAAACCAGCCAGGTGATTAGTTACACAAGTGTGCCGGTGTTGATAATACCTGCCGATTATAGCTGGGAAACTCCAGAAAAAATTCTATTGACTACAAACCATTTTGAAAAAGAAACATCTATTCTCGATTTCCTCTTTAAGCTGGCTGATCTGTATAAGGCCCGGATTCATGTGGCGGTATTCAGCGACCAGGATACCGACGATGTGGCAACCCAATTGAAACATGAAAGGAATGCCGCTCAATATGAGTTGATGCTGAGAAAAAAATACTCCGCACCCGAGCTCACAGTTACCCACCTCTATGGCAAGGACTTTGAAGATTCCTTACAAAGCCATATTGATAAAAATGGGATCAGCATTTTGGTAATGATTCCCTATAAAAAAGGTCTGCCCGGCCGTTTATTCCATCCAAGCATGACGAAACGAATGAGTTTTCACACGACAATTCCCTTACTGGTAATTCCATCTCCAGGGGACTATTTCCCTGAGCCATGGTGAAAACGGAGAATTTACTGGCTTTGGCATCCTTTTTAATGCTATTTAATTGGACTATATCGTGTACAATCTAATTATATTTCTTAGCCATCCCCAGTATCAAATTGAGGAATAATATCCCTCATTCCGTTCTTTAAAACGGATAAACACTGACCGGTATTCCCACGTTTAGTTGCATGTCCTGCTTTCCATAGCAGGTATTTTTTGGAACACATAGAAACAATAGGAACATAGTTAACATAGTGGGTACTTTAATGTATTTCTATGTTTTTATGTTCCTATGTCCCTACTGTGTTTCCCCTGGGTACTGATGCATACTTCTTTAGTGGCTGGTGGATAGTGAACTCCAAACAGAAAAAAGCCACTCGCTTTTTATAAGTAGCTGAAGCTCGTAAGGTTGAGAAAAGAAAAATTCATGTGAAGATCGAACAGGAAGTCAATAGACAACTACCCGCATATAGGGGCATCTAACCGGATAGTCGGCTTTTGGCATTATTACCCGCAGGACACCTGCTTTGTATTCAGCGCTCAGAAATTCCGCATCTGCATTGAACGGTAAATTGATGCGTTTTTCAAAACACTTATAATTGAATTCACGCAATTTAAAATTTGGCGCTTCCCAAGGACTGGCTTCCTTATGCAGTACCCGCACATCCAATACATTACCATCAATATGTATCAGAAAATCCTCTCTCCTCATTCCCGGAATAGCAATTTCCACCCTAAATGTATCGGCCAGCTCAACAACATTCACTGGGGGCACAAGGGCTCCATTTTCCGAAACCCGACATAATTCAAAATCAATTTGGTCTTCGCTCAGTAAAGGCACATAATCACCTGGATAAGCGTAGCTGCTAATAGTAGAAGTGTCGTAGTACATTTCTTTACTGATTTATTTAGTGCAAATTAGTTCAAAGCGCCGGCAGGGAAAATGATAGTAATAATCCGCAATGATGATCCCTGTCAGCTACAGAAAGTCATGCTCTTTAACCTTGAAGATTGGCCTGGTATAAAATTGGTCTGGCTTATTTGGATCTGTCTTTTTTATTTCCTTCCGTTTCTCTCCCTTCGCCTTGATTTCCTTCCGCTTCTCCCCCTTCGCCGGAGCAGGCAATAAATGAATTACCGGCGCCGTGTGTTGGTATTTAATCCAATCCGACTTTTTAGAAGTAAGTATTTGTGCCATCAGCTCGCTTTCAAGTTCCAAAGGTCGGCTGAAGCTGTCTAGTTAAAACTGATGGTCATCAATCCCTGTAATGACAGTTATTAGTCAATTGAAGAATGAAACCTCCTAATGGGTTTTATCAATTGAATACATTATAATTGTAGCGATGCTGCCGGATAAGTACCTCATGATCAGTCCTACCCGTCTAAACTCCTTCAACAGATCATTATCAACAAAATAAACAAGTCCTCCTTTTTCGAGTACAATTTAAATCAATTCATCCACGGCATCCGCCAGGATACTGCACAAACCAGTACTAGTCCCGGGTTTGAACATATTTCAACAATTTATTCCGGACAGCAATGGCTGTAAATATGTTCTTTAACAATGCCTAGAATCACGTATGTTGAGCATCATGATCAATGACGCTACACAGAATATTTTTGCTTTTCTAAAGATCTTTCATAGCCGAATACAATTTCTCATAATACTCTATGGCCATCCGATTGCTGTCAAACTGAGGAACAATATCCTTCATCCCATTTTTTACGATTGAAAGCCATTTTGAGGGATTGTCGTAATACATGGGGACTACGCTTTTTTCAAGCAAATCATACAAAGCAGTGGCATCAACTTCATCCTGCCTGTGATCAGGCAAAAGCGGGTCTGCGCTCGGAATAATAAAACTGTTTATAGTGTCCCTGGCAAATTCCGGAAACCAGCCATCTGGTATTGATACGTTGACCGCTCCATTCATGGCGGCTGACATCCCACTGGTACCCGAGGCTTCATGTGTTATCCGTGGGACATTTAACCATATATCGGCTCCTTGTTTGAGCAATTTAGATAGTCTTATCTCATATCCAACAAGTATTGAACAATTCGGGTATGTTTTACAGATATTCACGACCTTATCAAAGGAAGCAATGGCTGCATAATCCGTTGGGTGTGGCTTTCCTGCCCAAACAATTTGGATGGGTCTTTCCGTATTTGTTACAAGCTGTTGAAACCGATCCATATTATTCAATAGAAGTTCCGGCCTTTTGTATCCACCAAAGCGTTTAGCAAAAACAATTGTCAGAACTTTTTCGTCGTATATTTCGCCATTTTGATCGGCAACTTCCTCAAACAACAATCTCTTTAACTCAAATTTTTTTGTTAGCAATGCGTTGTCATTATTGTCGGACATGGCTCTATACAGATCCTGGTTATGCCAGAAAGAAAAATTTTGCGCATTAGTTATACTTATTATAGGACAAATATCCTGGTAGCCCTGCCATGTACTGCGCAGGCTCTGAAGATGCTTACTGGATACACCATTGGAAATACCTGCCAGCAGCAGTGCAGTCAACGTGTGATCAAGTACCCCGTTCTCAGCCTGAACAATGGTCTTCACCTCATTCAGTGGAATATCCAAAAAGAAGCCCAACTTATCCAGTAGTAAGAAATCGCTCTTTTGGTTACCCCCGGCCTCAGGAGTATGGTTCGTAAAGACAAATCTTTTCCTTACCTCTTTTATATCCCTGTACTTTTTATATAAGTGAAATACAAGGGGTAAAGCATGTGACTCATTCAGATGGTACACATCAGGCAACCAGTTTAACTTTTCACAAAGCTTTGCACCGCCTTCTCCCAGCAATATCGCTGCTGCGGACATTGATTCGGGATTGGAATCATATAACTTGTGGCAAATGGTTTTTGCCAGGTAATCATTCTCAGGAATATCTGTACTTAAAAAGAATACAGGAACCGTATTAAAAACTTCCGGCGGCAGATAATAAACGGCTACAAAAACATCGTGCCCGGAAACCCTGATTGTTAACCTGATATCTGTTTTTTTTAGAAATCCATACACTTTCTCCTGAAACTGGACACCCATTGTCTGATCTTCCTTTCTTATTTGGTCATAGTAACCGTATCTCCATAAAATGCCAATTCCTATCATATTCTGTTTTAACTCATAAGCACTGCGCATGTGAGATCCTGCCAGGAATCCTAATCCTCCGGCATACGTTTTTAACGCCTGATCAATACCAAACTCCATACAGAAGTAAGCTACTTTTTTCTGAAAGTTTGGATCAATATTATAAGGGAAAGAAAAAGAAAAACTCATAACTAATAAATTACAACTTGTCTGGCTATAACAGATTGAAAGGGGATTGGCTTTGGGAATACGTAAGCTTAGAAATCCCTTTTTGTATTCTGAGCTGATAAATTCAGTATCAGCATTCGCGGGTACAGAATATGTCGTTCAATGCAGTTCCCGTCATTTTCATGTATCTTCCATTGTTCCGTAGATCACTGCATTTTAGTTTGCTGCGGCCGGGTAACCGGGTTAAAAAAAATCATGCTTTCTTAATTTAAAAATTGGTTCTGTATAAAACCCGGGCATCTCCCCTTTTTCACCTTTTTTTGGAATGTCCACCTTTTTCATTTCCGTTGTCCTTTTGATGACCGAAATATGAACTACCGGAGCAAGGTTCCTTTCAGGAGTCGGGAGACTTTCAAGAAGCGAATAGTTTGACATGACAGCATTTCTGAGGCACAAAACTGACCCTATTACCTAAAGTAAAGTATGACCGCCATCAACTTTTGGAGTGAAACCGGTCATTCTTTTCCATGTGATGGAAAACCTATTTAAGCCGCGAAAGAGGCCGGATAGAAATCCGGCCTGATTCAATAATCCAATATCCTATGAAAATCCTTAACAAAGGTTATTTGTCGTTATATATTAAACAATGATGACAAACAAGTAAAAGTATGATTGCTATCAGTATAACCCCAGCTGAGCAGGAAAGTATTCAAAACTTTATACCCAACATTTAATCCTTGTTTGCAGTACATATCAGCTCACTGATAAAGGCAATGCCTGGCTACCTATACTATTTTTTTTCACCATTAGTTCGACATATCATTTTACAATCTTCAGTCCCAGCCCTGTACCCTGTTCGCGGGATTCGGAATACCGCCACATCATGAATCCCTCGACGTTAGCAACAGCAATGCTCCTGGTTCTTTCATCAAATATCGGTTTTTCTGTAAGCATCGGCCATCGGCGGACACAGTAACAGATCCCCCAACTTCGCGTATTGAAGGGTGTTGGGATATTACGCCATCGCTTGCACCAATAGGCACTCTTCTTTTCTGACCAAGTTCCTGATCTCTACTGACCAATATCATATTTGACGTATAGCAACCTATGTATTTTCCATCCATGAAAAGGTTGTTATTGGCAACTATAGTAATTGTTTATTCCTGTAATGACAAAGGGGCGGAAACAACTAAACCATTTGTTCAGAATATTACTGAATCAGTGTATGCCTCCGGCATTGTTAAGAGTAAGGATCAGTATGAAGTCTATTCAACGGTAAACGGCATTATTGCGCAAAACTTAGTGACTGAAGGAGATACTATTAAAAAGGGCGACGCCATTGTAACCTTATTAAATGAAACATCTCAACTGAATGCCGAAAATGCCAGGATTGCTGCTTCTTATTCGTCATTACCATCAAATGTTGATCGGTTAAATGAGTTGAAAGCAAACATTGAGTTGGCGCGAAAAAAAATGCAAACCGATTCTGCGCTATTTCAACGTCAGCAAAATTTATGGAAAGAAGATATTGGGACCCGTAATGAAATGGAACAAAGGGAACTCGCCTACAGGAATTCTGTGACCGCTTACCAGGTTTCAATCCTGCAATATAATAATCTGAAGAAACAGATTGATTTTACGGCACAGCAGTCGATCAAAAATTTACAGATAAACAATTCAGTAAATAATGATTACACTGTCAAAGCCCGGCAGGATGGAAAAGTATATAGTATCCTGAGAGAACCAGGAGAAATGGTAAATACACAAACACCTATAGCTGTGATTGGTGATGTGAATGAATTTTTAATGGATCTTCAGGTAGACGAATACGACATCGGCAAGCTTATACCTGGACAAAAGGTGTTTGTAAGCATGGATAGTTACGAAGGACAGGTGTTTGAAGCCTCTTTAACAAAAATTCAACCAATAATGAATGACCGTTCAAGATCATTCAAGGCTGAAGCAACGTTTATTTCCCGGCCACCCCGACTCTATCCTAATTTAACGGTAGAAGCAAATATCCTGATCAGCACAAAAACAAATGCACTAACGATTCCCCGCACATATTTGATGGATGATAATACCGTAGTTCTTAAAAACGGGGAAAAAAGAAAAGTGGTCACAGGTTTAAAAGATTACCAGCTAGTTGAAATTATCAGCGGTTTGAACAAAGATGATATTATTAAAACGGGCAGGCAGTGAATTATAAATTGAATACAGAAATTGCAGAATCACTCCTATTGGCAAGGTGGAGACAAACTTTAATAGCAGCCATTGGTGTTACCTTCAGCATTACCATGTTTATCGCCTTGCTCAGCTTTATGACCGGTTTAAATAAGTTGCTCGACGGATTGATTTTAAACCGTACCGCTCATATCCAACTTTATAATGAAATAGAAAGAAATCCACATCAACCCATTACTGCAACTTTGGCGTACAAAAAGTTTCACAACTTTATTTCTTCTGTAAAAGCCTCTAACAGCCGTGAAGAAATATATAACAGCGGAGCTATTATCAATGCCATTGGTAACGATAAAAGAGTAGTTGGTATATCGTCTAAAGTCCATACACCGGCTTTTTTCAATGAGGGAAATATTCGCATCGCCGGTGTTATAGACGGAATAAACCCCCATGAGGAAAATAAACTGTTCCACTTCTACGATTATATCACTAATGGTTCAGGAAGTGATCTGAACATAGTTCCCAATAGTATCATTCTCGGCAAACCACTTGCGGATCAATTACTGGCAAACATCGGCGACCAGGTCTACATCACTACACCCGGTGGCGAAGTGTTTCCACTAAAACTAATAGGGTATTACCAGTCAGGCATAAGAGAACTTGATAAAATACAGGGATATACTTCGATTGCTACTACCCAAAAAATATTAGGCAAGCCTGCCAACTATCTTACTGACATACAAGTGAAACTCAACAATCTTGATGAGGCACCAAAAGTGGCAAATGAATATAAGAACCTGTTCGGACTGGAAGCCTTAGATATACAAACGGCAAACAGCCAATTTGAAACAGGCAGCTCTTTACGAACGCTTATTTCATATGCAGTGGGAATTACTCTGCTCATCGTGTCAGGATTTGGCATCTACAACATTCTAAATATGATGATCTATGAAAAAATGGATTCTATCGCTATCCTGAAGGCCACAGGATTTTCAGGCGGTGATGTGAAAAAGATATTTCTGATAATCGCTTTAACCATTGGATTCTTCGGAGGATTGGTAGGACTGCTATCTGGTTACCTTTTATCTCTCTTAATCGATGCCATTCCTTTTCATTCCCCTTCACTTCCGTCAGTCACTACTTATCCTGTCAATTATAATCCTGCGTATTACTTTATCGGTATTTCGTTTTCGCTTCTCACTACCTTTTTGGCAGGATTATTTCCTGCAACTAAAGCTAGTAAAGTAGATCCGGTAGTCATCATAAGAGGGAAATAACATGAGCACTCCAGTTATTGAAGCAAGACATATCACTAAGACGTTTCATGATCATATTGATGTTCCTGTATTGAACGATATAAATATTATTGTAAATAAGGGTGAATTTGTTTCCCTGATGGGCAAATCAGGTTGCGGTAAATCTACACTGCTATATGTTCTATCCACAATGGATACGGAATATGAAGGAACCTTGTTGATCGATGGAGAAGTAATGACGGGTAAACCAGGAACACGATTATCTGAAGTGCGTAATGAAAAAATTGGCTTTGTTTTTCAGTTTCATTACCTGCTGAATGAATTCAGTGTTTTAAAAAATGTTATGCTGCCGGGTTTAAAATTAAACAAGTACACTGAAAATGAAATTGAAAACAATGCTTTAAAGTGGTTGACTGAATTAGGAATTGATCAACTACGCGATAAAAAACCCAACCAGCTTTCAGGCGGCGAGAAACAGCGTGTGGCTATCGCCAGGGCTTTGATCAATGACCCTTTGATCATTATGGGTGATGAACCAACAGGCAACCTGGATAAAAAAAATAGCCAGACTGTTTTTGCTATTTTTAAGGATCTATGTACTAAGTTTCAGCAAACATTATTGATCGTTACCCATGATGTGGAATTTGCATCACATACCAACAGGACTATAGAGATGGAAGATGGAAAAATCATTAGTAAATGAGTTTAAGGGAAAAAACTAATCCACTGGACGACAACCGCCTGTAGTGCCCCCCATCGCCTTGCAGCCTGCTAACCTATTTTGGTTTACTCATGACAATCCTTATTCCAGCCATGCTTCTTCAGTTTTTAAAAATGAAAACCTGAAAAGCAAACGATTACAGAAATGAAATTCCGTGCTGGGCTGTTTTTAACAGAAGAATAGTGCAGGTAGATTGTATCCCTCTTCACCATGATGGAGCAGGCCTGCATTGTCATTCAGGAAATCAGCCTCAAACTCAAAAAAACTAAGCTGCTGAATCATCGGATTGGCCTATTGACGTATCAGACTGCGGCCTGCCCGATACGAATAACCCCAACTTTCGTATCTTGGTTCAACAACAACTATTCGCTCCCGGTAGCTACAGGAACCGCTACCCAGCCAGGCTGTGAGAACTATGCGGATTATTTAAAAAGACACCCAAAATGAAGAAGAGCCATTTAAGTAAAAAAGAAATTCAGAAGGGTGAAGAAGTAAAGGCTTCAGATATCCGGGAAGGAATTTTCAATCTAATCAAGACCGAACATCCAGATTTTGGTAAAGAAAGCTATATCACATTAGCTGAACTCAATCAATACAGGCGACTATACTTAACGTCCCTGATTATACAAGAAAAAGGAGAGTTGGCAATCATCGACAGAGATGTTATGGAGGCCATCAAAAATAATTCAATACTTTCTGAAAACATTCAGGATGAAATTGAAGCTAAACTTACAGTCGGACAAAAAATAGCAGATAAGGTAGCTGCTTTTGGTGGTAGCTGGACATTTATTGTCACATTTTTTTCTTTCATTATAATTTGGATGATAATAAATGTTTGGTTTATTGCCACAAAACCGTTTGATCCTTACCCATTCATATTACTGAACCTGATACTTTCATGTTTAGCAGCTATACAAGCTCCAATTATAATGATGAGCCAGAACAGGCAGGAGCAAAAGGACAGACAAAGAAGCGAACACGATTATAAAATAAATCTCAAAGCCGAGCTTGAGATCAAATTATTGAGTGAGAAGATTGACCACTTACTTGTTCATCAAAACAATAAACTGCTAGAAATTCAGGAAGTTCAGATTGACTACCTGGAAGATCTCATGAAAGAAATAAAAAAGAAATGAATTAATATCAGTTTATTTTGATAAAGATATATTGCAAAAAAACTTCAGGATCAAAGTACTAACCGGCTCATCAATTAAACAGAGACATCCATAAGAAATATTTCAGCTTTCTTTCGTCACCAATTCAGAGCGTTCTGCAATAAAGAATGTAAAAAACTCTGAGCAATACCCGATAAAACTGTCTATCACATAACAACAAAAGATGAGATAATTTCATTCGCCAGAACTACCATGAATTTTTCCAGCCCGGATTCTCACACCACCGCATTCCTCCTTGCAGCTTCACGATACCAATGAGCACTCAGCTTGGGTGTACGCTTCTGGGTTTTGAAGTCGACATAGATCAGTCCGAAGCGATCGCCATAGCCGTTGATCCATTCGAAATTGTCCATCGTACTCCAATAGAAATTGCCTTTGACCGGAACACCTTCTGCTATGGCTCGCTGCTGCCACATCATACCGTTTCGTAAGTACATGACACGGTCGTAGTCGTAGACATTGCCGTCCTTCGCAGGCTCGTCTGCAGCGGCGCAACCATTCTCGGTGATGTAGATCTCTTTTGGTTTCCAGATCTCGTGTAGCAACCGCGGCGACCAATACTGTGATTCAGGTGCCAGCCGGTGCCAGTCCGA
>JAEYOL010000114.1 GCA_023411775.1 Bacteroidota bacterium
TGGACTGGTATCAGACACATGCTGCTAAATTCCCCCTTCGGCTTTTCGAATACCAGCAACAACTGATAAAGGCCGGGATGTTTGATGCCTATAATCAATGGCTGTTTGGCACGGTTGAAAACCTGGCGGCTTTCGATGCCTGGTCAAAGTCACATGCTGAACAATACGAAGCCTTCACCAAATTCCAGCAAAACAGGATCTTCAAAATGCCCGCCGGGCAGTACTACCAGGCCAACTAAGCGATACCGGGCTTGTAATCCAGTATTAACAAATAGTTCCTCTCCAGAACTTAATTGGGGAAGATAACGCATATGTCATATCCTTGCTAAATTGCCAGTATATGACAGGTAATATTTTTATGTTTTCTGAGCTATTTTGTATATTTTAAACACTCCAACCCGGAAACACCTAATGATTGCAATATGAACGAACCCAAAAGATTATTTGACTGTATTGCCTGGCACCTGGAACGAGCACCACTCGAGGTAATGCTGGCAGGAAAAGAAGCAGGGCGATGGAAAACATACAGCACCAGGGAGGTTAGCGATATCGTAACGGACCTGGCTGCGGGTCTGCTAAGTTTAGGTATTGGACCGAACGATATGTCAGTAGAAGGTCGTGATAAAGTGGCGATTCTTTGTAAAAATCGTCCGGAATGGCTGATGATTGACCTGGCGGTGCAGCAGACCGGCGCTATCCTGGTTCCCATCTATCCCACGATCAATGTTCATGAGCTTGAGTTTATCCTGAAAGATTCGCAGGTGAAGCTCGCTTTTGTGAATGACGAAGATCTTTATTTGAAAATTCTGAGTGTAAAAGAGCGGGTGCCCAGCCTCCGGGAAATTTATACCATTGAACACGTGCCCAATGCGCACCACTGGAAAGTGGTGACGGGTATGGCAACGCCTGAATTAAGAAGCAGGATACAACCCATTGCAGATCGCATCAGGTATGAGGATCTCGCGACGATACTTTATACATCCGGCACCACCGGCACACCAAAGGGAGTGATGCTTAGTCATAGAAATATCCTGTCGAATGTACTGGCCTGCCTGCCCTGTTTTCCTCCCGGGGAAAATATGAAGACCCTGAGCTTTCTTCCCCTAAACCATATATTCGAAAGAATGGTGAGTTACCTGTACCTTTTTAAAGGCACTTCTATTTACTACGCGGAAAGCCTGGAAACGATCGGCGACAACCTGAAGGATGTGAAGCCTGATATGTTTACAACGGTGCCGCGACTACTGGAGAAAGTGTACGATAAGATCATGCAAAAGGGTGCAGCACTTACTGGGATTAAAAAAAAGCTATTCTTCTGGGCTCATGGACTGGCTGAAAAATTTGAGATCAATACGAAGCAGGGATTCTGGTATGATGCACAACTCAAACTTGCCAACAAACTCATCTTTAGCAAATGGAGGGAAGCTTTGGGAAATAATATCCGTTGCATTGTATCGGGCGGCGCCGCCTGCCAGGTGCGCCTGATCCGGATCTTTACTGCTGCGGGTATTCCCATTATGGAAGGCTACGGTTTAACGGAGACTTCACCTGTAATCGCCGTCAATCGTTTTGATGAAAAAGACAGGATGTTTGGCACGGTTGGACCTGTAATAGATGGAGTGGAAGTTAAGATTGCGGAAGATGGCGAAATCCTGACCCGCGGACCTCATGTGATGATGGGTTATTATAAGCGGCAGGACCTCACAGATGAAGTGATCATAGATAGCTGGTTTCATACCGGTGATATCGGCGTAATGGTCGACAATCGCTTCCTGAAGATCACTGACCGGAAGAAAGAATTATTTAAAACAAGCGGTGGTAAATATGTAGCGCCGCTTAGCATTGAGAATAAACTTAAGGAGTCTCCTTACATTGAACAGGTAATGATCGTTGGCCCCGAGCGAAAATTTGTAGGGGCGTTGATCATTCCTTCTTTTCCCACCCTTCGTGACTGGGCCCGGCAGCAAGGTATTGCAGCAGAAAGTACCAACGAGCAATTGGTTAACCATGAAAAAGTAAAAACGCTGTTTAAAGAGATCATCGAAGCATTCAATAAATATTTCAACCACGTTGAGCAGATCAAAAAGTTTGAATTACTGCCCAACGAATGGAGTATCGACACCGGCGAAATGACTCCCAAGCTCTCGATGAAAAGAAAGGTGATCACTGAAAAGTACAGGGACGCGATTGAGCGGATATATTCGTGAGATATCGCATTTCCGGAGGGATATAGGCTTTCTAATACCAGCCGCTGGAAAGATCCAGCATATCGGGATTGCTTTTTCTTATTAGATCGACCTTCCATTTTCGCAGCCATTTCTTTAGTTGCTTTTCCCGGGTGATGGCATTTCTAATGTCACTGTAATCCTCGTAATATATTAAATAATGGCATTTGTATTTGCTGGTGAACTTGCTTTCATTGTTTTTATGTTGCTGCACTCTTAGTCGAAGATTATTAGTTACTCCTGTATAAAATACAGTTCGGGCGAAGTTGGAGATTATATAAACAGAGTAAGACATTCCAACTGAAATCTAGCAGAGGGAGCTAAACATTCCATGGGGAAAAGACCGTGATATACCGTGATTTTAACTATGGGTTATCTTATAACAACAAACGCGTCCTTACTGTCACCCCGGGGCGGGGCCTTTTCCAATGAACTAATGCC
>JAEYOL010000125.1 GCA_023411775.1 Bacteroidota bacterium
GTATTGAGGCATGGGATCATACGATAAGATTCGCCGCCAGCTTCAAGAAAGGTTTTCTTACCTTCTTCAGCAATTTCCTCGAGTGTTTCAAGACAGTCACTAATAAAAGCAGGACAAAGTATCAGCAGGTTTTTGATACCCTCTCCCGGCATTAGCTGCAACCGGCGATCGGTAAAAGGCTCCAGCCACCCCCTTCCAAGGCGGGACTGGAAAGATATACTGTATTTGTTTTCAGGAATACCCAGTTGTTCCATCACCAGTCGGGTAGTCTCAAACGTATGTCGCTTGTAACAATTGGTAAAACCGGGAGAACCCGGCGCGCAATTGCCAGGTGATGCCAGGCATTTTTGCAGCCCGGCAGGATCATTCCGATGGAGATGCCTTGCAGGAATACCATGGTAGCTGAATAAAATATGATCGTAGTCGTCGGTAAGATAAGGCCTGATACTTTCCGCCAGCGCGTTGATGTATACCGGTTCATTGTAAAACGGCTTGACGAGCTTCAGTGCGAACGGATACTTTTTATTTCGATGTATTTGTATGACCTGTTCGGCAGCTGTTTCATAGGACGACATGGCATAGTGCGGATAAAGGGGAACGGCGATCACTTCTTCCAGGGATGGGTTCCTTTTATATAAAGCATCGAACGCTTTTTCCGGCGTGAGACTTCCATACCGCATCGCGATCTCGACAGGCTCGGAGACCAGCTTCTGCAACGACTCCTGCAATTGCCTCGAAATTACGATGAGCGGTGAACCATCTTTTGTCCACACCGATTTATACGCCTTGGCCGATTTAGCAGCGCGAAATGGTGTTATGATCCCTTTCACTAATAACAAACGAAAAAGCCAGGGTTTGTCAATAACCCTTTCATCCATCAGGAATTCATCGAGATAACGTTTTACATCCCTGACCTCTGTCGAATCAGGGGAGCCAAGGTTCATCAGCAAAATACCTCTGTTCATTTATAATTTTCTTGTGAGCTGGCAAAGGTAATCACACGAACAAATAAATTTCAAATCGATTTCTGCTCCGGCTCATGCGATTTTGCGCATGCTTCATCATGATTTTTGTCAGTTCATGACTAAAATGACATACGAGTGACAGAAAATTTACCAATTTGGAAGTTGTAACGGTATTTTTGCGAAACCTTTTAAGAACAGGAAAGATGACTGAAAACAGCGCTACTGACCTATCACAATTTCACGCTATCGGCATCAATTATCGGAAAACCAACGCCGGCATCCGTGGTTCCTATGCTATCTCCAACGATCAGTATGCGAAAATTCTGGAATTGGCTCCAACCTACGGCATTAGTGAGTGCTTTATTCTTTCCACCTGCAATCGTACCGAGATCTACGGATTTGCTGAAACACCAGGTCAGCTCGTAAGCTTGCTTTGCTCGCAAACTAAAGGCACCATCGAAGCATTTAAGAAAATGGCATACTTCAAACATGGGAAGCGTGCTGTTCATCACCTGTTTGAAGTAGGCGCCGGGTTGGATTCGCAAATCCTGGGCGACTACGAAATTGTTGGCCAGATAAAATCCGCTGTACGTTTTGCCAAGGATCGCGGCTATGCGGGCACATTTCTCGAGCGGGTTGTTAACGGTGTATTACAATCGTCCAAAGCCATCAAAAACGAAACTGCTCTCAGTGGCGGCACGATCTCTGTCTCTTTCGCCGCAGTACAATACATTCTCAAAAAAATTAAAGAACCCGCAGATAAAAAGATATTATTGGTTGGTACCGGGAAGATTGGCCGTAATACGAGTAAGAATCTTGTAGACTATCTTGGTGCCAAAAATATCACGCTGATCAATCGTACCGAAGGAAAGGCTGAGTCGCTTGCAGGCGAACTGGATCTCAGTTTTGGGACAATCGCGGATCTTCCCACCCACGTCGCAGCATCCCATATCATTTTGGTGGCTACTAATGCTCCAAAGCCGACCATCCTTCGCAGGCACCTGGAAAACGCAGGTCAAAAACTGATAATTGATCTTTCCGTCCCCAGTAATGTGGAGGAATCTGTATCCGGTTTGAAGAATATTGAGTTGGTAAATGTCGATGAACTATCAAAGATCAACGATGAAACGCTTGCCAATCGCCAGGCTGAGATACCAAAAGCTAATACTATCATCACGCGGCATATGGATGAGTTTTTCGAGTGGCTGGCGATGAGGCGTCATGCGCCAATGCTGAAGGCCATCAAAACCAAGCTAAAAGAAATCCATACTTCTCCTCTTTTTTCAGACTATACATCGACCATTCGAATAATCAGTTCCAACCCTGATGAAAGGATTCAGCGGGTAGTCAATGGAACTGCCTGTAAGATCCGCAATCATAACCAGGGAGGATGTTACTACATAGAAGCGATCAACGAATTTATGGCCATCAGCGCAGGTTAATTCAATGAAAAAGATCATCCGTATTGGTACAAGGGAAAGCCAACTGGCGGTATGGCAGGCCAGCCAGGTGAAAGAGCTGTTGTCGCGAAATGGCTATACAGCCGAACTGGTCGAGATAAAAAGCGAGGGTGATATCGATCTAAACACACCTCTTTATGAAATGGGTGTGCAGGGAATATTTACAAGAAGTCTTGATGCTGCCCTAATAAATAAAAAAATTGATGTCGCGGTGCATTCGATGAAGGATGTGCCAACCCAGTTACCTGCTGGTATCAGCCAGGCTGCGGTATTGAAACGAGGCCCGGTGCACGATCTGTTGGTATTTAAAGATTCAACTGACTTCCTGGACGACAAAGATTATATCGCCAATATTGCAACCAGCAGCCTTAGAAGAAAAGCCCAGTGGTTGAACAAATACCCCCGGCACCGGATCCATAATCTTCGGGGCAATGTCAACACGCGATTAAAAAAACTAAATGACGAAAACTGGGATGCTGCCATCTTTGCACAGGCGGGACTGGAAAGGATTGACCTGCGACCTGAAAACAGTCGTATAATCGATTGGATGATCCCTGCACCCGCACAAGGCGCCATTGTCGTAGTTTGCAGAAGCGGTGATGAGTTTATTAGCGAAGCCTGCCAGTCTTTTAACGATGCCGGTACAGCTTTGTGCACAAGGATAGAAAGAGATTTTCTCAGGGAATTGCTGGGAGGCTGTTCAACACCGATCAGTGCACTGGCGACGATCACCAATAACCTGCTACATTTTCGGGGTAGTATCCTTTCGCTCGACGGAAGCCGGAAACTGGAAATAGAGAAAAATAATATACCGCTTCAGATGGCAAAGGATTTTGGTAAAATGGCTGCCCGGGAACTACTGTCGACAGGTGGCCGTGAAATCATGGAGGAAATTCGTCATGCAACTCGTTAAGCCTTCCATACTTTGTACCGGCCCGGTTGATCTCACAATGATGCATCAAAGCCTGCGGGATAGTGTGGATATCGATATCATTCCCTTTACCGAGATTTCATCTTCTCTAACAGACGAAACAACTGAAGAAATTAAAAACATCATCAAAAAAAAAGCGGTGGTTGTATTTACAAGTGGGAACGCATTGCGATCGGTCGCCACGCTACTTGATTCTCAAAAGCCTGAGTGGTCAGTTTATTGTATGGGTAATACTACTTATGAACTGGCGAAGTCAATATTTGGCGATCAACAGATCCGGCAAACCGCCAACGACGCTGCATCGCTGGCAAAAATGATCATCGCTGAAAAGGAAGCCGGCGATGTCATATTCTTTTGCGGCAACCTGCGAAGAAAAGACCTCCCGGAACTTTTGCAGAAAAACAATATAGGGGTGAAGGAGATCATCACGTATCACACCACACCAATTCAACCAGAAATAAAACGGGAATACGATGCTGTTTTATTTTTCAGCCCGAGCGCCGCAGATAGTTTTTTCAGCCATCATTCGCTGCCTGAAAGGACACGCGTCTTTGTCATTGGTGCGACTACAGCAGAAAAAGTAAAATCATCGACAAGAAATACTGTGTTTGTGTCGGACAAACCAGATAAGCTTCACCTGGTCGGGATGGCCATCAATAGCCTTGTGTCGCCATTGGCATAAAAAATTAAATTATGGGTACACTCAAAAATGATCTTTTAATAAGGACACTGCAGGGACAGCAGGTTGAGCGGCCACCGGTGTGGATGATGCGACAGGCAGGCCGGTACCTGCCTGAGTACAGGGCTATCAGGGAGAAATATGGCTTTTTCGAAAGATGCCAGACGCCTGAACTCGCCTGTGAGATCACCATCCAACCAGTTGATATCATCGGTGTGGATGCAGCCATCCTGTTTTCTGATATCCTGGTAGTGCCACAGGCCATGGGCCTTGAAGTACAATTGATCGAAAGCCAGGGTCCTTTCCTGCCCCAACCTATTAAAAGCGCCAAAGATCTCAACCGCGTGCATATGCCGGATGTTGATGAAAGCCTGCATTATGTGTTCGACGCCATCAAGCTAATTAAGCAAGAATTGAATGGACGTGTACCCCTGATCGGATTTGCCGGTGCTCCATGGACACTACTTTGTTATATGGTCCAGGGAAGAGGCTCCAAAACTTTTGACGAGGCCAGGTCCTTTTGTTATACCCAGCCTGAATCAGCGCACATGCTGCTACAGATGATCACTGATACCACGATCGCATATCTGAAAAAACAAATCGAAGCTGGCGCCGACCTGGTGCAGGTATTCGACTCCTGGGCAGGACTTTTATCTCCCCGCGATTTCGAAACCTATTCATTAAAATATATACGGCAAATCGTGAACGCCGTAAAGGATATGGCCCCGGTCATCGTATTTGCCAAAGGTGCCTGGCATAGTCTTTCTCAATTATCGGAAACAGGTGCGGCGGCGCTTGGTATTGACTGGTGCATATCACCCGGGATAGCAAGAAAATTTGCCGGTTCCGATATGGTGCTACAGGGAAATTTTGATCCTGCCCGTTTGCTTTCTCCTATTCCATCCATTCAGAAAGAGGTCAAAGAAATGCTGCTGGCATTTGGTGAACAAAAACATATTGCCAACCTGGGTCATGGCATTTTACCCAATATACCAGTTGATCATGCAAGGGCATTTGTAGACACAGTAAAAGAATTTGAGTACAGTAAAACCGCCGTGAATATTTAAAGTATAAAAGCTGGTGATAACCAAA
>JAEYOL010000188.1 GCA_023411775.1 Bacteroidota bacterium
ATCGCATACTGGGAAACAAAACCTTCATTCAATGCTTCCTGCGGTGTCACATTTGTCCAGTCGGAAGTATAGGAACTTGCGCTGGACTCACTGAATTCCAGCGGAAATTTTACATTTTGATCCAGTATATGCGCGAACTCGTGATGGATCACCCAAAACATCCGCAGCACCCGGGTGGTGTCAGCCAAAACGTAACCCGGCATACCTTTTACACGAAACTGATTCAGCTCATATAGGACAACTTTACGCCCTCCTTCAGCAGTACCGAGGGTGATCGAACCATCGCTGTTGTAAGAAGGACTGCCAACAAGTGTAAAAAATTTTGGACTGATCTGTTTGAAAAATTGCAGCCCCGCTTCATCTACATACGGTTGTATCCAACCGCGTCTAATTGAACTTAGGGTGGGTATCACCTTTTCTTCCTTTGGTGGTACCAGGATCCTGTTTAACGGAAGTTCCGACTGGTCCCATTTATACTTGGCAGTAATATTATAAGGTGTCGTCAGGGAGTCGACTATCCATTTGTCAATGGCGTTAGGTGTCCATGTATCACCGCCCAGTCCTGGTATATTATCCACGTTACCCAGTTCCTCTTCCCTTTCACAGGAAACCAGGATCATGGCCAGAGATACGGCGGTTATGATTATTCTTAATGATTTCATGTTGGTCTTACTATTTAGTAGTTTTTATCTGGGGTTTGGCTCCAGTCCGGCAAGCGATGTAGAGGCTGGTATCTGTAATACTTTTCTGGGGTCATCAGGTTCAAGACGGGCCAGTTCGGTCACATTTCCGGCGAGATCCGGTGATGTGGCATGTACCACGGGCATCTTATACCTCAGGATATCAAACCAACGCATGCCTTCATGAATAAACTCGGCACGCTTATAATAAAGGATTGCTTGTATTAATCCATCCCTGATATTGGCAGTACCAAAAACTGTATTGATCCGGCCCTGTGTAATCGTATGTGTTGCGGGTGTATAGTTGATGACCCTTTTACTGGCATATGTATTTAAGTCGGCGATTGCAGCAGTGAAGTCATTGGTATAGGTATAAGCCTCGGCGCGGTTAAACAATACCTCTTCTACCGTGAATAGTGGAACCATTACATATGGAAATCCAATATCGGCGTTGACCGAAGCCCTGACAAAGTACTCATCGATCTTTGGTATCAATTGGTTTTCACCGAGCGAATACAAGGAAAAAGCGAGATTGCCTCCGGTCAGTGGATCAGGCCGGGGAATGATCTGGCTGATCTTGTTGGCATCTACACCGTAACGATTTGTATAATAGTAACGCGACCATACCGAAGGTGTTTCGACCAGAAGCAGGTTCGCACTCTCGGTTGACTTGGCATAGATCTTAAACAATTCGAATACATCGGTAATATCGCGATAGGTCGTGTTCCATTGCCTCAGGTTCGCAGCGAAATTATTGCCGGGCACGGCCAGGTTGGCGTACTGTATTACTTTTTCGTAGTCTCTTTTGTAAAGGTAAAAACGAGTGGCAAAAGCATAGGCGGCAGCCTTATTAAAATGATATTTAGGCACTTTGTACACTCTGTCTTCTATCAAAGGAATACCTTCCAGTAAATCCTTCTCGATCATGTCATACGTGTATTGTACAGTATTCCTGTCGTACTGCTTAATAAAAACATTTTCAGGTTCTGTTACATATGGAATGCCCGGTGTAGACGACGCAGTGGTAGCGTCATAAAATTTGGAGAAGAAGTTCACCAGCATAAAATGCGCATATGCCCGGGCCACCAGGGCCTCCCCTCGTTGAGGAATATAGTCACTGGGATTCTCAGCCTTGCTGATCGCCTCCAATGCCTGGTTTGCCGATGCGATTGCCGCATAACATGCATACCAATAAAACTCGGGTGAATCCTGCTGGTTTTCCCTGCTGTCTTCGAAATAAAATGGATCGTGGATCACATTGTCGCTTCCGCCCACACCCAGGTCAGCGACATTATCCGACATCGTTTCTGCAAAAGCCTGGTAATTGCCCTGCGGATACGCTGTACCCAAAAGCTGTGATACTTTTTCCGGCGTATTGATACTGGCGCGGTTGTCGGGTTCTTTCTCCAGGTATTTTTTACAACCCGGTGTTATCGCGATCAACAGGCAGCATCCTATATATAAAAGAGATTGTTTCATATTGTACAATTTATAATCCGGCTTTTATTGATAAAGTAAATTGTTTCTGGATAGGCTGAGCCACACCGCCCGTATTGAAAAATTCCGGGTCCTGTCCTTTTAATTTCGGATCGGAATAAATCAGCCAGGGGTTGGTTGATACCGCTGTTAACGACAGCGAATTCAAACCGATCTTATCCAGCAGCCTCCGGTCGAAATTATAAGTAAGCGATACTGTCTTTAACCTTATAAAACTACCATCGGCGACGCGCTCGGTGGAATAATTGTAGTTATTGTATGGAGAAGCGCCTGTTCCTGCTACGAGGTAACGTTGATAAGCATCCAAAATGGAAGGCACATTCGTTATCAGCTCATCTCCCGGCATCTCCCAGCGGTCGAGAAATTCCTTAGGCATGGCGTCGAAATCAGAGTAAGCGGTTTTGAATGCAGGATACAACCTGATCTTGTTGCCCGCCTGGTAGGTGAGGAAAATATTTAATGAAAAAGATTTGTAATTAAATGTATTGGAAAATCCACCTGTAAACTTAGGATCTACAGGTCCTTCAAATACCAGGTTAGAAATGCCTTCGTCCTGCAGGTATACGTCCGGGCTTACCTCTCCTTTTTCATTGATAAAAGTGGGGATGCCAGTTTCATGACTCAACCCGCTATACTTTATCGAGAACAAACTGTTGACCGGGTAACCCACGGTATTGCCGCCTTCAGCTTTTACCAGGTCAAATATGATCGGCTGGTTCCGCGCATTGGTGATCTTGGTAGTATTGTAACCAAAGGTCATATTACTTCTCCATGACCAATCAGTTTTGCGGATTATTGTTCCACCGATAACGGCTTCTGCGCCCTGTGCTTCCATGTCGGCATAGTTGGCAGCTTTTATCGCTTCACCGCCAATACCACCTGTCTTGATAAGACTGATCAGGTCAAAGCTTTTACGCTGGTAGACATCTAAACTCAGGTTCAGCCTTCCTTTAAACAGACCGGCATCCACGCCAATATTGGTCTGGTAATTCTTTTCCCAGGTAAGATCAGAGTTTTCAAGGTTGGCTATCTGTATAACAGATTCCCGCTCTGTAGGGAATGTGCGGTTGGTGGTCAGACTTCTCAACACCACACCAGAGTTAGTTGCAGGGCCCAGGCTTGCAGTAAGACCATAACTAGCCCTAAGTTTCAGGTAGTCGACCCAGTTCACGTCGTACAGGAAATTTTCTTCGTCCAGGTTCCAGGCACCACCAAAGCTCCAGGTAGGAAGCCATCTTGCATCGGGTGAAGAACCCAGGCGGTTGGATCCATCATAACGCACCGTGCCATAAAAATTATATTTTTTGTCAAACGTGTACTGACCGTTGAGATAGAAAGCGGCAAAGCGATCATATTCTTTGCCCATCCCATAATACACGAAGTTGGATTCGATGGTTTGCTTAAGTATGCGATAATCCACAAATGGAACTCCCCCATTCTCATACTGATAACCATAACCGGTATTGGAGAAGTTTTGCCTGTCTGCAGATTTCACCTGCTGACCCAAAAGGATGTTGACGGTATGCCGGTCTGCGAAGGTATTTACATAGTTCAGGCTGTTCCTGATATCGAAGGAAAGCAATTTGTCTTCGGTCCTGTTGTAAAAGCCGCCATAGGGCAATACCACTACGGGTGGCGCCGCAGGATTATCAGGGTCAGTATATAGGAACTTGTTGTTCGAAGCGATAGTCGCATTATCATTGGCACGATATGCATTGGCCATGTTGGCGTTTTCAGTGATCTGGTGTTCACGGGTGGACTTTACATAGCGCACTGCACCTATAAACTCATAGCGCAGGTTCTTATTAAAACGGTAACCCAGCTCACCCTGCAGTTTCAAATCCATCACATCAATATCCAGGGTATTATTGTCGAGTTCATCAATGATATTGAATGGAGCGAAATTTCTCCGGAAATATTCCAGGTTGTTACTCTCGTCGTAAGCCGTTAAAGTTCGGCTGGTGTTCAAAGCATAGCTGAAAGGGTTGATATCGAAGTCGCGGTCAAACTGTCCCGACACGGGATTGCTCACACGGCCCAGTGCGCCGGGGGCTTTTTGCTGGCGAACCGAACCCACAGTCAGGAAACCTCCGGTTAGTTTATCGGAAAAATTGTAGGTGTTTCTGAAGTTGAGTGTATAACGTTTAACATTATCGGCAATCGTCCATCCGTTATCACTATAGAAGCTAGTGGAAAAAAAGGTTTGTGATTTCTCTGTACCGGTGGAAATACTAAGTGAGTGTTCCTGCACCAGCGAATTGCGGAACAAGATATCAAACCAGTCAGTATTGGCCAGTGCATATTTCTTAAGAAATGCCGCTTTGGCTTCCGGGGTATTTGCCAGGGCAAAATTGCCATTGGCATCGGGTGTATTGATCAGGTCAAACATTTTCCCATACACTCCATAGTCCGGTCCGCTTAAAATGTCTGAATTCAAAATCCCCTTTCTTTCCAATTCTCCCAGCACAGACATTTGTTGGGCTGAGTTCATGATATTGTATTCGGGATAGCGCGGTTTCAGCTGAGTGCTGAAATTACCGGTATAAGAAATCGCCAGTCTTCCCGAACGTCCCTTCTTGGTAGTGATCACCACCACGCCATTCATCGCTCTTGCTCCATATAAGGCAGTGGCTGCCGCGTCTTTAAGGATGTCGAAAGATTCGATATCGTTGGAATTGATACCGGCAACGGATGAACCCAATAAAGTGGTTGGGTCACCGCTCGACAACTGGTCGTTTGATATATTGATGATGTCTTCGAGTACTACGCCATCTACTACCCACAGGGGTTTATTATCGCCATTGATTGAGGTAGCGCCACGTATACGGACTTTAGGCGCGCTGCCAAAGGTGCTGGATACGTTTTGTACAGATACACCGGCAGCACGGCCTTCCAGCATCCGGCTTACATCTGCCACCCCGTCGATCTTCACATCCTCTGCCCTGAGTGTGACGGCGGCGCCGGTAAATTTCTTTTTATCTATACGCTGGAAGCCTGTTACTACCACGTCCTGTAGACTGGTCACATCTACCCGCATGGTAAGGTTGATGAAAGTTTGCCCGGCACTAAGCGTCAACTCCTCCGTTTGCAGGCCGATATTGCTAAAGACCAGGGTTGCCGCTGAGGGTACACCACTTAGTGAAAACTCTCCGGCCTGGTTGGTGGTGGTACCTGTAGCGGAGTTTTTCAGTGCTACAGAAACACCCGACAAGGGTGCGCCAAGGCTGTCGACGACCTTTCCACGGATAGTGCTGGTTTGTGCGTGTAGTGTAGTTGATGAGATAACAAAAAGAATAAGGCAGTTCATCAATAGGTACGCAAACCTGAAGTTTCTACCCTGAACACCCGGGCGTCTCAACGCTTTTTTAATCATACCCAACTTTTAGTTTTGATATTATATTGTCAGTTTTCTTTGCTCATTACACATTTCAATAACAGACAGCTACTTATAAAGGAGAGAATAAATAATAAAAATGCTGCACCGTTCAACACGGTAAAACGCATTTCTTACTATTTCCCGCCTCAGTTAGCCTTTACTGCTTCAAAAGTCTGAATAATTGTCTTTTTTCATTTACCGTAACCTCCAGCAGGTACAGACCCGATGCATATTGTGGTCCTTCCATGTCGATCACCAGTTTTTGAACAAAAGCACTGGCTGCTGACTGCGTATGTCTAACCAGCCGGCCATTGATATCATACACTTTTAATTGCACCGCTTCTCCCAGGTTGGCCTGGAATACAAAATTGAACACTCCGCCTGATGGATTGGGATATACCTGCCACCTGATCTCATCATCAAAAACAACAGAGCGAACCGGCGAATAAGTAAACTGGCCATCCAGGTCAACGATTTTCAGACGATAATAACGTACACCCTGCTTGTGGGCTTCAGCATCTATAAAGCTATAATGCTGTTCGGTCGAAGCATTACCACCGCTATTAACGAAGCCTATCTTCACAAAATTATTTTGATTGAAAGCATCATTACCACGTGCCAGCTCAATTTCAAATCTGCCTGTATTCATTTCCGATGCCGTCGCCCAATTAAGCAGCGCTTCGCCCTGGTCATTTTTCCTGACCACAAAACTCAACAGTTCGACAGGCAGTGGCTGATCCAGGGTGGGGCCGCCATTATTTAACCAAAACTCAGAAAAATCCTTCACCTTAAACTCAGCGTAATAACCCTTATCGAATGGAACTTTTTTTACGTTGGCTGGTAAAATAAAGGAATAAACCCCACCTGTATTATCAGCCAGCGTCCCGTTTTCCAGGGCGTCGTTCGTATGACTGTATTTTGTTACACCCAACTCATAAGCGGACGCCGGTTTGCCGCATGTGCCACAGCCTGTCGCATTGATCAGGGCTTCTGATTCAGCATCCAGGAAATAGAATCTTACGACAGCAGAATCGGCAAGACTGGTGTTGGCTGGTTTGATGGTGATATTACGGTTATGATAATATTGGCCCGAATTGATTCGCACGGCGCCGGTATGAATGAAAGCCTGTGCATCAGTATTGCCCATGTTCTGACCATTTGGTTGCACTGAGGCGATGACCATTCCATCTGAAACAAAATCGACCCAGTTATTCCCCGTAAGATTAGCCTGGTTCACTACAACGCTGGTAAATGGCGGACCATCATAAATACTATAGATACTGTCGTAAATATGGATATCATCAATAGCGATACCCTCACGTGTAACAAAGGGATCTGATTCCATCACAAACCTTAACCTGAGCCTGTCCAGTCCGGAAGGCAATGGTATGCTTGCCACATGCCAGCGGGTGTAGTTCTCCACGCTCCAGACTGCATTGCCCGAAAAATTCCGATTGTACCAATTGGTACCCTCACCATCTGTTCCAAGTCGTGTCCATGTTTTGCCATCGGCGGAATACTCCACGTAAGCTGCATCACATAAAGAAGTCACACAGTCTTCGATATCCAACGCCACACTAAAACTGAGCATGGGATTGGCTAACCCCGCAATATCAAAGCATGGAGAAACCAGGTATGATTTTTCCAGACTGTTATGATGACCAGCCAGGCTGGTCTTCCAGGCCTGCGTTCCACTGGCGGCTTTGTTTATTTGTGGTGATGAAGGAGTGCCGTACTGCCACGATACTCTATTACCCTCAGTATGCCATCCACCGTCATCAGTTTCGAAATCCTGGAGATATGGAAAACTTGCCACTAGTTGCGCATTAAAGATCGTGATCTGGGTCGTGTCATTATCGTGGAACGAATCGGAACCCAGATCGACCCACACCTTCACGGTGTGATAGCCGGGCGCGGAAAGATCTGCCGTAGCCGTGAATGTATAGGACGCTGTCGTTTTACCAGGTATCGTTGGTATTATTTCGGTGACGACCGCACCACCATCAACCTGGAGATTAATAGGTATTGAATTAATAGTAGCACCAACAGCATTTCGTATGCTCACCCGCACCGGTTCCAGGTTGCCAAGATCACAACTGGCGGTCGTGGGCGTGTCAATACTGATCATTTGAATATCATTCGTGACACGGTAAAGTCTTATATCATCAAAAGTATACCCCGCACCGTTCTCATTATCCGTTGCGTTCAGGAGCCCCCATTGCCCCCACCTCACCTGGAAGCTGGATGAAAATGCCTGAGGTGGGCCTGCAGCGTCGAGAATATCACTGAGCTCAATGCTGGCAGAACGTTTATATACACCCACATCGCCCTGGTTGGCATACAGATCATATACTTCGATCCAGGAATCCTGGTCGCTGCCACGAATCCAGACCTTATTTGCGTTGTGCAATACCTGGCCGTGATGTTTGTACATAAAATCAAGCCTGATTTCATCCGCGGTTGTGTTGTAACCCTGCAGGTTAAATGTACCGGTCAGTGAATCCGTATTTCCGGCTGCGGTATAACGCGACACATCCAATGTTAAAGCCTTTGAACCAGAGGATGCAATGCCCGTGTTGATAAAACTCTGTACCTGGCCGAATGCCGTGGTAGCATTGAAATCATAACGGTCAAGGCCAGGAAGCCCTATTTGCTGACCGATGACTTTGAAAACCGGGGCTGCTTCTATATCATCGATAAAATCGGTGGTGAGGTCAATAAAAGTATTATCCAGTTGCCTGAATACTTTACTCATTGTATCATTCTGCTGATATGGATCACCAGCATAAGAAACATAAACTTTCAGATCATAATCGCCTACGGCTGACAAATCAATAGGCGTCGCGAATGTATGGTTATAAGAAGCGCGATTACCGATACTTGGTGCCGCAATTAATTCAACCACAGGAGCATTACTATTAAAAATATAAGCGACCTGGATATCCCCGCTCGTACTTGCGTTGTCAAGGTTCTCAATACGTACCGTTACGGGAACACTATTTGACAATTCAGTAGATGTAAACTTTCTGCCGCTCGATTCCGGGGAAAGGATCGCATCAACTTTCAGATCATTGTCGGAAATAGTTCCACTACAGGTTCCCGTTGAGGGCAGCCTTGAGACTGCCGTCGCTCTTCTACCAGGCTGGCCATTGATGCGGGCCCTGACGGTTACCCAATAGGTAGTATCCCTGGAAAGGCCGCCAAAAATGTAATTTGTAGACGTTGTAGTTCCAACCGGTGTCATCTCTCCAACCCCATTAAACAACATCACTTCGTAGTCTGTGGCACCTATCACAGCCGACCAGTTCAAATTGATATATCCTTCACACTGGTTGGCGGTGGCAGCAAGAGTTAAAGTAGGCACGCCTATAATGGTGAAAGCGTCGCTGATGCTTTCGATCCCCGTTCCATTATGGATGATCTTAATCCTGGCCAGTTCTGTAACCACCGCGGGCACTGTCCAGGCCAGCTGGCGAAGGCCGGCAGAAACATTTGCACCATTCGTTACATTAGTCCAGCTGGCACCGTCATCATCTGAAAATTGTATCGTGAAATCGTTGGATGGATTGCCATAAGATTCCCATTGAACATAAACCGCGTCACCGCCCTGAAGTTTTTCACCACCTGCCGGATAGGTCACCAAAGTCGAGACCGGTATCGTGTCAAATACGAGGTAGTAAGCGTGCTGGCCACCGAAAGGAATTGAAGTTCCATTGATCACAAAATTGTAAGTGCCTGGCCCCGGATTGTTGATCACCACCTGCTCAATATTATTGATATGATCGGCACCGGTCGTAGCGGGGTCTGCTACAGAAGCAGGATTCACATTTAAAATTTGAGGAAGATATACCGTAGCCGCGGGATCTGTCACACTCAGGTCGAGATCATTTACCAGGGCATTGGCCGCAAAAACGGCCGCCGCGGAATCGTTCCAGTACAACATTACTTTCAACTGGGCTATCGACGAACCGGCCGGAATGGTAATTGAATGGCTGGTGTTGCCCGCAGTAGCAACAGTTCCGTTGAAGTAATTGTTGTTTTCCAGCATCGTCACGGAACGTAACAGGTTCATTTGCCCGAAACCATAGGTAAAATCGATGCCTGGTGTTCCTATATCTGTTGCACCGTTGCATAGCAAAGCCTTCATCAACCCGTTGTCCGGGTTATTACCACTATTAAGCTGCCGGTATCTTTCATACAAAAGGCCAAGGCCGCCGGCAACAGCAGGAGCTGCCATACTGGTTCCGGTATTTAAACCATAGTTGTTTGTTGGTGTTGTTGAGAATACCTGCGTACCCTGTGCAACAATCTCCGGTTTGAGTCTTCCATCTCTGACGGGGCCCCGGCTGGAATTATTATACACTACACCCGCCGCATCAATATTTCCGACGGCGATGAGATTCTTCGCAGATTGATAACCGCCGAGTACGGTGCCGAATTTAACTGGGTAAGGACTGCAATTTTCGTTACCGCTATTACCTGCTGCAAAGACATGTTGCAGGCCAGGCATTAAAAATGCATGCTGATCCATTATACGTGAGGCAAGATCATATATTCCAAAGCCGCTGCAGTCCGTAATATCTCCGTATGAATTGTTGGTGATCGTCATTCCGAAATCCTGAACATAGTTGGGCGCGTTCCAAAGTATGCCGGAAAATCTTTGGGCAACAATAGTCGATTTGGGTGCAAACCCGGTATATAACTCGTTTCTGATACCCGCTCCGCCTACGGTGCCCATCACATGCAGGCCATGCGAGCCACCTGGGTTAGGCGCCCTATTTATTAACCGCCCATTGAAATCCATATGACGCGTTGGATCTGAATCATCGCCTACGCCAATCACGACGCCTTCACCCTTGAGATTACGGCCACCGGGTAACGGGTTGTTTAAAATATTTGCTTTGGTGCTTGCCCGGCTTTTATTATTGAGTGGCTGATCTTCCCCGGGTGCCGCCTGTACATATTCAACGAAAGGCAATGCTGCCAGTTCACGAAGCCTGTCTGAGCTTACCCGGGCAACTACGACATGATAATTTTGAAATTCTGAAGAAACGATTTCAAAACCGGCGATTCCCATCTCCCTTTTCACTTCCCCGTAGGAGTAAGATCTCGGGAAACTTATCCAAACATCGGTAGTACCGCCAGATTTGAGTGCGCCTGCCGTCATTCCACTCGCAAGTCTCGGTT
The DNA here is from genome assembly GCA_023411775.1 of Bacteroidota bacterium. GTDB lineage: Bacteria > Bacteroidota > Bacteroidia > Chitinophagales > Chitinophagaceae > Terrimonas_B. The sequence continues at coordinate 10,741 of JAEYOL010000188.1, forward strand.
CGAGTTTGTGTTCGGGCTGTAATTCGAACACGGCTCTTGTTCTATGCTTTTTTAATAATGCTGCGTCGGGTGAGCCGGTTAGCAATGCAGTATATGCTTTGTTGGGAACATAGTCGAGAAGTTCTATACCGGCCTGTCTTAATTCGTTTTTTTCCCTTTCACCAGGTATGCTTTCAAATTGAATAATGATAAGGGATTTGCCGCCTGGGCGTCTTGCGAGGTTCATTTCCTCAATCTTTTCCCCGGAAATATTGGCAGCCGGGACAAATGAACCACTTTTCAGGGATATACGATAGCGATCGCTATCTGGTACTTGCGCCTGCACCTGCACAGACAATAGACAGGCCCATAACAGGATAGCCATCAAAGGAACAGGATTGAATCTCATAAGAAGTTAATATGTTATAAAAATATAACAATTAGCGCGAACTAAAATAAGCTTATGCTGTAATTTCCTTCTCGGCGAAGCAGTATTGATGCAGACTATTTAGAAAACGCTTCATCTCATTCATTCCTTCTATTGGCTCTGCAATGAGCATGAATAACTTACCTGTTTGTTTCAATCTCGCCTTATTGGTACCGGTTTGAAGATAGTTGATGATACTATTGAAAAGCGGTGATTCGAAATAATGTGAGTCGGGCCGGTTGATGAAATAACAACGCAGTGTATCCGATTTGAGCGACATCTTTTCAAAACCCAGATCAATTGCCAGTTTCCTGCAGTTGATCGTCGTAAACAGATCTTCCACCTGCGTGGGCACCGGGCCGAAGCGATCAGAAAGTTCCTGGTGCATATTCCGTAGATCTTCTTCGGTTTCGCAATTGTCGAGCCGCTGGTATAGCGACAGGCGTTCCGCAATACTTTCCACATAGTCGTCGGGGATCAGTATCTCGAGATCGGTATCAATGGTGCAATCCTGTACATAGTCATCCTGCCGGGTTATTTCTTCTTTAAACAGGTCGCGGAACTCGGAGCGCTTCAATTCACGGATGGCTTCATCCAGGATTTTCTGGTACATTTCAAAACCGATCTCCGCCATAAACCCGCTTTGCTCGCCACCAAGCATATTTCCGGCACCGCGAATATCGAGGTCGCGCATGGCAATCTGGAAACCGCTTCCCAATTCACTGTGCTGCTCCAGGGTCTGAAGTCGTTTCCTCGAATCGGTGGGTAAGGTACTCATGGGCGGCGCTAACAGGTAACAAAAAGCTTTTTTATTACTACGCCCCACCCTTCCGCGCAGCTGGTGCAGGTCGCTCAGGCCAAATTGGTGAGCATTGTTGACGATAATGGTATTGACATTGGGTATATCCACGCCGCTTTCAACGATATTGGTACAAACCAACACGTCGTATTTACGATCTATGAAATCAAGTATTCTTTTTTCCAGGTCATGGCCTTCCATTTGCCCATGTGCATAACCAATACTCAGATCGGGACAAAGACCCTGTATGATCGACGCCATTTCGGCCAGTCCGCTGATACGATTATAAATCACAAACACCTGGCCACCGCGTTCCGATTCGAAATATACCGCATCGCGTATAAAATCCTGGTTGTAGACCTGTACTTCAGTCTGAATTGGCTGCCGGTTGGGGGGTGGTGTATTGATAATACTCAGATCCCTGGCGCCCATCAGTGAAAACTGCAGGGTGCGAGGAATGGGTGTTGCTGTAAGCGTGAGACAATCAACCGTGGTACGCAGGGTCTTGATCTTCTCCTTGTGCCCCACTCCGAATTTTTGTTCTTCATCGATAACGAGAAGTCCAAGGTCTTTGAATTTCACATCCTTTCCCAGGATACCATGCGTTCCTATTAATATATCGATCTTACCTTCCGCAAGTTTTTTTAGTGTCTCCTTTTTCTCCTTCGCCGTTTTGAAACGATTAATATAGTCAACTGTGACGGGGAAATCCTTCAAACGGTCGGTAAAGGTCTTGTAGTGTTGAAAAGCAAGAATGGTAGTTGGCACCAACACGGCGGCTTGTTTTCCATCCACGCAGGTTTTGAAGGCCGCCCTGATAGCAACTTCTGTTTTTCCAAAACCCACATCGCCGCAAACCAGCCGGTCCATAGGTGAAGCAGACTCCATATCTTTTTTTACATCCGCTGTGGCCTTACTCTGATCGGGAGTGTCTTCATATATAAACGAAGCTTCCAGTTCTGTTTGCAGGTAATTATCAGGCGAATGAGCAAAGCCCTGCTGGGCTTTTCGCTGCGCATACAGCTTGATCAGGTCGAAGGCAATTTCTTTTACTTTGGTCTTGGTCTTTTCCTTCAGCCTGTTCCACACATCACTGCCCAGCTTATTTACTTTCGGTACACTACCTTCCTTTCCGGTGTACTTGGCGATTTTATGTAGTGAGTTGATGTTTACATAAAGGATATCACTGTCTTTGTAAATAATACGGACCGCTTCCTGTACTTTCCCGTTGGCCTCAATTTTTTGCAAGCCGCTGAATACGCCCACCCCATGATCAATATGCGTCACAAAATCTCCAGGCTGAAGTTCGCGGAGCATCCGCAGCGTTAAAGCCTTGTTCTTATTATATGCCTGCTTGACACGATACTTATGATACCGCTGAAACACCTGGTGATCGGTATAACAAACCAGTTTGAGATCCTGGTCAATATATCCCTCATGTATGGAGGTATTAACTGGGTTGAATACGATCTCCGCTTTCAGGTCGTCAAAAATTGTCTGTAGCCTTTCAAGCTGTTTCGGATTATCAGCAAACAGGTAAAGATTAAATCCCTTCGACTCCCAGGACTTAAGGTCCTTTATTAATAATTCGAACTGCCGGTTGAAAGCGGGTTGCTCCCTGGTCGAAAAAGCAATGTTGAAAACCGAATCTTTATCCGGAAGTGTATTTGAATGGCCAAAAGAAATGATATGCCTGGCGGACAGTCCATTTTCAAACTCCGCCGCTGTTATGAAATCGTCGGCATTGACCTGCTTTTTTACCAGTTTCTCATCTTCTTCCTGCTCCTTGCTTTTTGCAGACTGACCGCTCAATTGCTCGATCTCAATAAAGCCCCGCAGTTCATCTTCACAATCAAGTAAACGTTCCCGGCAGAACTCAAAATCTTCGATCCAAACAACCGTGTTCCCCGGCAAAAACTCCAGGAGTGAAATTGTATTACCATCTTCGAATTGTGTATTTACATTGGGAATAATGCTAACCTGGAGTAATTTCCTTTCGCTCAACTGCGTTTCAGGATCAATGATGCGAATGGAATCGACATCATTTCCAAATAACTCAAGCCGGTAAGGTTTTTCATTACCATAAGAATAAATATCGAGGATACCCCCACGGATCGCAAATTGCCCGGGCTCGTACACAAAATCGGTTCTTTCAAAACCGAGGTCAGCTAACTGCAACAGTAATTTCTCCACGTCGAGAACATCACCAGCCTTGATGCGAATAATATTGGAAGAAAGAACGCCGGGCACAATGGTTTTTTCAAATAAGGCCTCGGGGTAGGTCACCAGTATTTTTTTATTGCCTCCGGCCGCTATTCTTGTTAGTGCCTCAGTCCTTAACATTACATGCGAAGAATTCAACAGGCGATAATTCTTCCGGTTTTTAAATGAGGAGGGAAAATAAAATACGTCCAGGGCGCCGGTAATATTTTCAAGTGTGTTGTGAAAATAAGCCGCTTCCTCGGCATCATTTAAAATGATCAGGTGATTGAGCTGCTGGGCTTGGGGATGCAGAAAGGCCGAGGCCGCCACAAAAACGGAAGAGCTTCCAAGCAGACCCTCCAGGTGTATTTTCTGCGCTGGATTTCCAGGCAGTTCCGCGGTTAAAGGCATAGCGATCCTGTTCGCCAGTTGAAAAAGGCGGGGATCATCCTGGTACCTTTGCAACAATTCCTGAATCATAATTCCGCCCTGCAAAAGTACGACTAAGCCAGCAGAATATTTTCACTCAACGTCAATTGATGTTAAACATGATCTTAAAATTCATGCAAATCGTGGCTGATGGCACATAAATAAAACAAGCCCGGGTGTCTATGGCCGGGCTTGCTTATTTAACATTTATAAGATAAATGTTATTGCTGC
>JAEYOL010000186.1 GCA_023411775.1 Bacteroidota bacterium
AGATGCTGAAAAGCAAGCAGGTGCCTGAAGAACAAAATCAACAGTTCAATGAATATGTAGCACAGCTGGAGTTGATGCGTTTGACAGAGAAATATAATTCCATGCTCACCAACAGCAGCAATTTTCCAAGATGGTTTATTGAGAAGCAAAATGCCGACGCCAGCCAGCTGGCCAGCATTTCGTTGGTACGTGAATTTTATTCAGCCGTTCCCGACAGCGCAGTGAAAGTAACCGATAAAGAGATTGCAGATTATATCAATAAGCACAAAGACGACTATAAGCAGGAAGAATCCCGCAGCATTTCATATGTAGCGTTTAGTGCGTTGCCAACTGCAGAAGATACTGCTGCGGCAAGAGAAAGGCTGCTCGCTCTGAAACCAGGACTGGACTCTGTTAGTGATGTAAAACAATACCTCGAAAGCCAGGGTGTAACTACCTATTATGATAGCTATATAAATGGCAAACACATACAAGTGCCACAAAAGGATTCGATATTCAAAACACCTGTTGGCCAGGTTTATGGCCCCTACCTGGATGGTGGAACTTTCACCATGGCCAAAGTGGTTGGTGCAAGAACACAGCCTGATACAGTGAAGATCCGCCATATCCTGGTGGCCACTTCACAACGCGATCCCCAGACTGGTCAAATGTTTCCCACACGCGACTCCGCAACAGCAAAAAACCTGATTGATAGTATCCAAACCGCGATTCGGAACGGGTCCATATTTGATACATTGGCTGCTAAATTATCGGATGACCCCGGTAGCAAGGATAGAGGCGGTGTATATGAGGATGTAACCGCCGGCAACATGGTACCGGAGTTCAATGATTTTATTTTTGGTAATCCCACCGGAACAAAAGGAGTGGTTAAAACCGATTTTGGATACCACTATATCGAGATCTTATCGCAAAAAGGAAGTTCACCGGCATACAAGATCGCTTATATCACACAGCCCATTGATGCCAGCCAGGAGACTGATGCTAACGCAAGCAATGAGGCGACTTTGTTTGCCGGCAACAGCCAGTCAAGAAAAGCATTTGATGAAAATGCTGAAAAGCTTAAAGACAAAGGAATCAATAAGTCATTCGCACAGGATATCAAGCCAAATGATTTTCAGATCATGGGTCTTGGTGCTTCCCGGGCTTTTGTAAGAAGCATTTACGATGCTGATCTCGGCGACGTATTGCAACCTGAACGGGTCGGTGAGAATTATGTCGTGGCCATGGTAACCGAGGTTAATAAAAAAGGAACTCAAAGTGTTGAGCGGGCCCGGATACTGGTAGAGCCTATCTTGCGTAACCAGAAAAAAGCAGAGCAGATCTCGAAGAATCTTGGAACTATTACAACGCTTGAAGCTGCATCGGCTGCTTTGGGAGGAAAAACAATTGAGAATGTGGATAGCCTGCGTATGACGGGTTCGCAATCGAACATCGTAACGGCAGAGCCTAAAGTGATCGGAGCGGCATTCAACCCGGCTAATAAAGGTAAAGTTGTATCACAGGCTATTCCTGCTAATAGCGGCGTGTACGTAGTAAGGGTCAACAATGTAACTGCAACCGCTGTTGCTGATGCAAATGTGGCAGAGCAACGCAAATCCAGGTACCAGGATGCGAAAATGAGGGGTGCTTACCCGCAGCAGGTGCTGATAGAAGCTGCTACAATCAAAGACAACCGGAGTAAATTATATTAATTTATAGTCAACTAATACTAACTGCCAGTCCTGCCTATCAAGGCGGGACTTTTTTTATCAAACAACAGGCAGGCATCTGTGTTATTATATTTATACTCTCAAAATCAGACATGAGCGAACCGATAATCAATAAAGTGGCGGAAAGCGGGATCATAACGATAGATCCGGCGACCTTTATTCCTACTGGCGAGACAGTTGTCTTTGACCTGAAAGACTATTTGTTTATGGGCCTGATCCTAAAAGAAAAGGATTTTCGGGAGTCACTGAAAAGCCTGGATTGGGAACAATACCGCGACAAAAATGTAGCGCTCACCTGTACCGCGGATGCCATCATCCCCGTATGGGCGTATATGCTGGTGACATCTAATCTTCAGCCGGTAGCCCGGGAGATTGTGATGGGTGACGAGCATGAACTGCAAAAGCAGGTGTTTCTTAAAAATGTTTCTAAACTGGATATCAAATCATTTGAAGATAAGCGGGTCGTGATAAAGGGTTGCTGTGATATTCCCATCGGTGACTATGTGTACATGGAGCTAACCAGGTTGCTGAGACCCGTGGTCAAAAGTATAATGTACGGAGAACCCTGTAGTACCGTACCGGTATATAAAAAGCCGTTGCATTGATAGTTCATAGTAGTCGTTTGCAAACGACCCACATTTTGCTGGATATCAAAACCATCCTCGTTTTTTAAAGGCATAGATCATCCAGATGGGGATGATGAACATGATCGACACCGCGATCCAGAATCCATATTGATTGTGGAGGTATGGAACGGTGTCAAAGTTCATCCCGAAGATTCCACCAATGACGGTTGCCGGCGCCAGCAGGCAGGTCACAATCGCCATCACTTTCATTACTTCGTTCATTTTCAGGTTTACATTATTGATGTATAGATCTTGCATACTCACCATGATATCGCGATAGTTTTCCGTCAGGTCAATGGCCTGGATGATATGATCGTAAATATCTTTATAGTACTTGGTGTTGCGATCATCCAACAGCTCACTTTCACTGCGTAAAATACCACTCACCAGGTCGCGGACAGGAACAGTATTACGCTTTAACACAATGAGCTCCTTTCGCAGCTGGTTTATCTTTGCCAGCGATCTTTTATTGCTGTTGCGAATTACCTCTTCCTCGAGTGCTTCGATCCTGTCGCCCAGTTTTTCCATCACGAGGAAATAATTGTCTACGATCATATCAAGCATAGAATAGCAGAGATAATCGGCGCTCCGCTGTCGGGCTTTGCTGGTAGCCATTTTTAAACGCTCCCGCAGGGGATTAAAAACATCGCGGGTGGCATCTTCCTGGAATGTAACGACAAAATCGCGACCCAGGACAATGCTGATCTGCTCCTGTTCAACCGTTTGCTTGGTGTCGTTATAATAAAGCATATTCAACAGGCAGAACATGACACCATCCACCTCGTCCATCTTCGGTCTTTGATTGACGCTTAGAATATCTTCAATCAGTAGCGGGTGAATTTCAAAGTGGCTGCAAAATGCTTCGACATCAGCTTTTCGAAGACCATCGATATTGATCCAGCTAATCCGTTTGCTGGATTTGTAGGTAAAGCTGTCATCTATTTTTGATAAACGTCTTTCTTCAAGCGTCGTTCCATCATAGTCAAACGCGTAGATCATTACGTCTTTTGCTTCCTCCCTCTGTGGAATGACGGTGGGATTGACGGACAAAATTTCCTTGGTACGCTGGGTGCCAAAAAGGTTTGGTAGGTATAAATACCTCAGGTACTTCTCCGGTTTCAGTTTGACATTCATTAAAGAAAGTTAGTAAAGAATAGTAAGAAAAGGTGTTAATGAGGGATGGCTTAATTTTAAACTGGATCAAAAACAGTAATATGGGAAAAAACGCCGGTAATCATGGTAAGCGTTCCTATCAGAGTCTTTGGACAATGCTCAAAATGAGCTTTGCCGAATTGAAGAAGAACAATCCGCTCCGGATGTCGGGCGCCACCGCGTTCTTTACCACTTTTGCACTGCCTCCGATCCTGTTGATATTATTCCAATTGTTCAGCCTGTTTCTTAACAAGAGGCTTTTAGGCCGCGAGATGATGGAGTTGATTACAAGTACATTTGGAAAGGATGGTGCGGAGCAGGTGTTGCGGACAGCGCGTGGTTTTTACCAGCTGGCCAGCAGGTGGTGGATTGCCGCCGGTGGATTTTTATTCCTGGTCTTTGTTGCTACCACACTTTTTGGCGTTATAAAAAATTCACTGAACGATATCTGGAAAATCGGCGTTAAGGAAAGGCCTGGTTTTTTATTCAGTTTGAGGTTAAGGGCTCGTTCACTGGGTGTGATCCTGGTAGCCGGTATTTTGTTCCTGGCGGGAATCCTGTTGGATAGTTTTGAGCTGATTGCCGGTAAATATATGGAAGAGCAATGGTCCAACATGGGAAAATATTTTTCCGGAGCCTTAAATGAGATCGTAAGTGCGGTAATCGTTACAGCCTGGTTTGTCGTGTTATTTCGATACCTGGCAGATGGTCGTCCATCATGGCGGGTCGCAATGGCGGGAGGCGTACTCACTGGTCTGTTATTTTCGATAGGGAAAGAAATTTTGTCCATTTTAATGAGCAATAGTAATCTCACTACAATCTATGGCACATCTGGCTCTATTGTTTTGATCCTGCTGTTTGTTTTCTATTCTTCGTTTATTTTGTACTTCGGGGCGGCCTTTGTAAAGGTCTATTCTGAGAGTATTGGAGACTTGCCAAAACTGATCAATAAAGCATACCGCTACAAAGTGCAGGCAATTGCAGAGACAAAGGCCTGATTATTCATAGAGGTCGCCATGTGAAGCGAGCACTTCACGATACTTATTAAAAAGTTTAGTTTTTGAAATAAAGCCGACAAATTTCCGATCATTATCAAGCACGGGTAAATGCCAGCTCTGGGTAGTGTCGAACTTATCCATTACTTCGTGCATTTTTTGATTGATGTTTATAGTTGCAGCTGGTTTTTTTAGTAGGGCATCGATCGATAAACTGTCGAATAGATCCGGTTGAAATAAATAATGTTTGATATCATTGATTTCGATGATCCCGGCAAAATGACCGCTGGCGTTTTTAACAGCGAAGACATTTTTTTTACTTTTCTTGATTGTTTCTACCAGGTCACGCAATTTATTATCGATAGGAATGACTTCAAGCTGGTCCTGCAGCAGCTCTTCAAGTCTCATGGTTGTTAGAATATTTTTTTCTTTCCGATGTGTGAATATTTGTCCTTCCAGTGCCAGCTGTTTGGTTTCCATTGAAAATGGCTCATAGCTTTTAACAATAAAAAAGGAAATGGATGAAACCAGCATGAGTGGGATAAATAGTTCATAGCCGTTAGTGATCTCAGCGATTAAAAAAATAGCTGACAAGGGACAGTACATTACGCCACTTAGAACCCCAGCCATGCCCACCAGGCTGAAGTTGCCTTCCGGCATTTTTAACCAGCCGGTAATATTGATAAGTTTGGATAAAAAATATCCAAGGAATGCGCCCGCGAAAAGTGAAGGTGCAAAGTTTCCGCCGTTGCCACCGCTACCAATGGTAATAGCTGCAGCAATGGGTTTCAGCAAAACGATCAGGCCGGCAAATATTACCAGGGACCAGTTTTCATCCAGGAAGCTCAGCATGATATTATTATCATTTAACAATCCCGGATTTCCACCTGCCACCTGTTTCACAACATCATAACCCTCACCAAAAAGCGGTGGGAAAAAAAAGTATAAGCAGACCAGAAACAAGCCCCCAATTATTGCCTTGGTATATGGGTTTAATTTCCAGCCATGGATCTTTTTCTCAGACCTTTTAAAAACCCGCGCATAGTACAAGGCAGTAAATCCTGCCATTACACCTAATAGTATATACAAGGGGACATTGCGGTAGTTAAAATTTTCCTGCAGGATAAAATTAAATAGAAATGATTCCTGCAGGATGATGCGTGAGCACAATGCACCTACTACCGACGAAATTATCAGCGGGATAAAATAACTTACCACAATAGTTTCAGTAAGTAACACCTCGATCGCAAAGATGACGCCTGCGATAGGCGCATTAAATACTGCAGCAATACCGGCAGCGGCGCCACACCCGATCAGCAGGGTTCGCTCCCGGTAGTCGAGGTCACTAATGCGGGCAATATTGGAACCGATAGCGGAGCCCGTCGATACGATGGGAGATTCCAGACCGGCAGAACCTCCGAGTCCAACCGTAAAAGAACTTGTGATCACGTGCTGGTAGGTGTGGCGCAGGGCAATAAAAGAAGATCTGCCAGCGATAGCGCGGAGGACCAATGCAATGCCTTTTTCAAGGTATCCACCAAAAAACCGTTTTACAATTATTACTGTTATCAGCAATGCTGCCACTGGAAAAAATAAGTAGGCATAGCGACTTATATCCATTTCTTTAATCGACACCTGGAGGTGATGTACCAGTGTTTTTAATAATACAGCAGTCAGTCCAGAAGCCAGGCCGACCAGGGTGGCGATGATGATAATATATTGTACGCGGCTGATTTTTGTACGAAGGAAGAGAACGATATATTGGTATGGCTTTTTTAATAAACGCATATTGTTGCCTGGAAATAAATAATTGGTAAAGATAAGCTGCAGTGGCTAATAGGGAATTCAGGCAGCCAATCAAAAAAGCTCAAATGGCAACTAAATCAGTTTATTTGTGTGAGCGATTTTGGAAGCGGGAATGGGAGTTGTTTGATCTATTTAAGTTGGAAGTAGTAAAGTTTTTTCCGCTGAAATATTGGAGCGTAAATTAATGCTGCGCCTGTATATAGATCTTTTCAAATGAACAATTAATAGTCATAATTTGATTTCAGATCAAAACCCCTGCGGGGCCCTCCCTCCCCCGCCTCCACCTCCATTGGACTGGCTGAACGGTGTCAAATCTCGTACCTGTCAGGAATTCTATCCCGATTATACTACAAAATCCAACAGCTCAACCTGAAGTAGTTCAGCTAAATCAATCCGGCATAAACCTTCAACGAAAGTCTATCCCTCTGCTACAAAAAAGAATCAATTCTATGGTAAATATCGCTTACTGTTCATGCAAAACCAAGGGGAAAAGACGCTCTTAAAATAGAAAAAAACGAGGGATTATAGCATGCCTTTCGCTCTTGCCAGGTCTTCCGGCGTATCGATCGCCAGGCTCTTGAAATCAACCAGGGCCATGCGTATGGAGACACCATTTTCAAGGTAGCGTAACTGTTCAAGTTTTTCTGCCTGTTCAAGTACAGAAGCAGGCCACTTCGTGAACTTAAGTAAGGCCTCTTTGCGAAACCCATAAACACCTATATGGAGATAATGAGCTATATCGATTCTTGTATTGGCCGTATGAGGTATTACGCTACGGCTAAAATATAAAGCGTCCCTATTTTTGTTCACCACCACTTTTACAGAACTGGTTTTTGATACGTCTTCATCTTCGGTAAATTTCCGCATCAGGGAGCCTACCATTACCGAGGGGTCATCAAACAGGTGGACGAGTTTGGCCAGCGGCTCCTTTTGAATAAAAGGCTCATCGCCCTGTACATTGATGATTACATCTACATCGAGTTCTTCGGCCGCCTCAGCAATGCGATCACTCCCGCTTTCGTGAGTTCGTTTACTCATCATTGCCTCGCCACCATTGGACACGATCTCGTTATAAATAATGTCGCTGTCGGTTACAACGATCACCTTATCGAAAAGCTGTGTGGCCACGGTAGCATCATAGGTGTGACTTATCACGGTTTTATTACCCAGCGTCTGCATCAATTTGGCGGGGAACCGCGAAGCAGCATAACGGGCGGGAATCATGGCAATTTTTTTCATGCTGCAAAACTAGGAATCCAGTTTCTGAAATGGCTTTTTAAGGAGAGAAATAAAGTCTTCGTCTTTCTCATTGGGGTAATATCGGTCAAGGCCGTAACGGATATGCTTTGGATCCAGTTTCATGAAGGTGCCCAACAAGCGGTCCCAAATGGAAAAGACAGCTCCATAATTGCTGTCTGTGAAAGGCTGCTTCCAGTGATGATGGACCTTATGCATGTTGGGAGAAACAAATACATAGCTCAGCGTGCTATCCAGTTTTTTGGGCAGGCTGATATTAGCATGTGTAAAAGCAGTAGATAGGACTACCAGTGTTTGATAGATCATCACACTGTACATAGGCGCACCGGATACGAAGATCAGCAGCAGGAAAAAAACACCCCTTAGCAGACTATCACCGGGGTGATGCCGAAGGCCCGTGGTTACATCCACATTATTATCGCTATGATGTATTAGATGAAAACGCCAAAGCACACTTACTTTATGCATGACCAGGTGTACCAGCCAGCTGCTGAAGTCCAGGGCCAGCACACCAATCACTATCGTCATGACGATACCGGCATTGAACCAATAAACCAGGCCGAAGTTCTGGTGCATACACCAGTCCGATAACTTTACGATAAGAATAGCCAAAAGCGTATGTATCACCAGGTGAAGGAGGGTAAACCCAAAGTTTACAACGGCATGATTAAACTTTGTTTTCTTGTAACGCAGGGGCAGCAGTGGTATAGCACCTTCAATGATCCAAAAAATGAGAAGACCGCCAACCAGGATCGCCATGCGCTCCAGCGGTCTTTCCTCCAGCGTTGAAAAATAGCTAACCAGATTTTCCCACATACGTCCCGGTTTCCGGATTATTCAGAAATTGTAAATTACTAAAAAATAGACTAAGTCCTATAGAGGAAAATAGGGACGTCTAACTATCGTTTTGAACGGTCGGGTCAAAGCCCTGAACTATCTCCCGGGCCCGATCCAGCTGGCTTTCAGCTACCATGAGCTTGATTCCACCGATGGCATTGGACAAAAACGGATCGATCGTAACACTATATTCATCCTGCAGATAGCAATTGATAAACTCGTCCTTCAACCTTCCCAGTAAAATGTGGGCCGGAATATAGTTGTCAAAGGAACAAAGCATTGCATATTTCATTTCCCATAATTAAATAAAAAAGCTCTCTACAAAGAGAGCTCAAAGATCCTGCTAAAAAAAGTATCATTTATTGATTTAACATTAGCGGCATTACTAACATCAGCATTTCTTCATTCTCATCCTGGTCAACAGGCTTTATAAGGCCTGCTTTGGTAGGGGTAGATAACTCAATGTTAACTTCATCGCCATCGGCTGCCGACAACATTTCGATCAGAAATTTAGCATTGAATGCAATCACCAGATCTTCACCATTATACTGGCATACCATTCTTTCCGTCCCCTCAAAACTGAAATCAACATCCTGTGCAGCCAGTTGTAACTCACTGCCACTGATGCTCAGGGCTACCTGGTTAGTACTTTTATTACTAAAAATGCTGACCCGGCGTAAGGCACTTTGAAAATCATTCTTGTTAACGGTGAGACGATACGGGTTGTCGGTTGGTATGACTACCTTATAATCCGGGAAACGAGCATCTATCAGGCGACAACTCATCTGAGTTGTTCCGTGTGTTACAAAAAGGTGATTGCTATTATAACTGATCGTCAATTCATCTTCATTAAAGGGGATGGCCGATTTCAGCAGGTTGAGCGGCTTGCGGGGCACGATAAAACTATCGGCTTTGGGACAGGACACATCTTTGCGTTTATAGCGTACCAGCCTGTGGGCGTCGGTAGCAACACATTGCATTCCCTTTTTATCAAGTTCAAAATAAACACCTGTCATCGCGGGGCGCAGATCGTCATTGCTGGTTGCGAATAATGTTTTATTAATAGAAGTGATCAGCGCAGCTGCCGTAAGCTGGAAAGTGGTGGTATCATCAGCCGCGGGTGCCTTGGGGAAGTTGTCCGGATTTTCTCCCATCACTTTATACTTACCGTTGTCACTGGTGATCTCGATACCAAAGTTTTTATCAATATTGAAGGAGAGCGGCTGATCAGGAATATTCTTGAGCGAATCCAACAGGATCTTTGCCGGAATACAAACCCGCCCGCTATCTTTCGCTTCTATATCCAGCTGGATCCTCATTACCGTTTCCAGGTCGGTCGCTACTACCGTGAGCTTATTTTTTTCTATTTCGAATAAAAAATCCTCGAGAATAGGAAGTACGGTATTAGCATTGATCACACCGGCTATATGCTGCAGTTGTTTCAGTAAAGTGGACGAGCTTACGATAAATTTCATATACAAAATTGAATGTGGCGAAACTACTGATTTTTAATATATCGCCAATATTCAGCTACCCCCAGTTTGACGGCCCTGTACCGGTTTGACGCAGCATTCTTTTATTAACTTGCCACCGGTAATTATCCACACATTCAGTCATGGCAACCTATAAAAAGCAGTTAAGTCCCGAACAAGCCCTCCAAAAACTCAGGCACTACTGTGGTTACAAGGAACGCTGTCATAAAGAGGTGACGGATAAACTGTTTAGCCTGGGCGTTCGGAAGCATGATCAGGGAGAGATCATCGCCTCACTGATCAGCGATGGCTATCTCAACGAGGAACGGTTTGCCCGGGCCTTTGCTGGTGGAAAATTTCGGGTAAATGGATGGGGCCGGGTAAAAATAAAATACGCCTTAAAGCAAAAGCAGGTAAGTGATTATTGCATCCGGAAAGCCCTGACAGAAATAGAAACGCAGGATTATTTCGACAAACTTCAACGGTATGCTGCGGAAAAATATGCGGCGTTAAAAGGTGAGCAGCACCTGGTGCGGAGGAAAAAGACGGCCGATTACCTGGTTCAACGCGGATTTGAGCACAACCTGGTTGAAGATGCCATCAGCCAGATCACTAAAAAGGATGAGTGAGTCTTCGGCCCCGAAGGTTGGGCTTATCTTTATAATCTTGTTATCCCTAAAAACAGAGAAATGAGCCAATTTCTGACGATCAGTCTTATCCAAAGTCATCTCCATTGGGAGGATAAAGGAGCCAATCTTCGCATGTTCGAGGAAAAGGTCGTCGGCATAGCCGAAAAAACAGAAGTGGTTTTTTTGCCTGAAATGTTTAGCACGGGGTTTAGCATGAATCCTTCCCTGCTGGCAGAAACCATGGATGGCGAAACGGTGAGTTGGATGAAGCGAATATCTGCCAAAAGAAAAATTATCCTGGCCGGCAGCCTGATCATCCAGGAAGATGATCAATTCTACAATCGCCTTGTTTGGACTTTACCCAATGGACATTTGGGAATTTATGATAAACGTCACAGGTTTGCCTACGCGGGCGAAGATCAGTACTACACACCCGGTCAAAAACGACTTATCTCATCAGTGAATGGGTGGAAACTCAACCTGCAGATATGTTATGATCTCAGGTTTCCCGTATGGGCGCGACAACAATCGAGCGAGGCAGCGCCGGAGTTTGATGTGCTGGTTTATGTTGCCAACTGGCCGGATAAAAGAATACTTGCCTGGAAAATACTATTGCAGGCAAGGGCTATAGAAAATCAATGTTACGTGGTAGGTGTTAACAGGATTGGTAAAGATGGAAACGATATCAACTATAATGGCAACAGCATGGTCGTAGACCCGATGGGTGAGATACTGTACAATAAGGAAAACGAGGAAGACATTTTTACCATAGCCCTCTCCCGCGAAAGGCTGGAAGAAACCAGGCAAAGATTTCCTTTTTGGAAGGACGCCGACCGGTTTTTAATTATTGATGATGAAGGAATACCAACTATGGATTAACGCGGGTTTGGCTCGTTTCTTTATCCCTCCTGATCAGCTCCATGGCGGTTTCAAGTTTGTAGTCGATACCACGCGTTATCGCATCAATCGTTGGTTTGGAAACGACTTCAGGTTGTATGCCTTTACCGGTTTTGGGATAATCTTTATCGATCACCAGTCTAAACAAGGGTAAGCGAAACCGCACCCTGGTTTCGGGCAAAGTAACATCAGGGATCAGCCAGGCAGAATTTCCATAAGCGCCGCCACCGGTTTCCTCACCTACAATGGTTACATTATCCTGCTTTTTTAATGTACCTGCAAATAATGTGGTAGCGGAAAATGAGTTTCCACCAGTGAGGATATACACTTGGCCGTCAAAGTGATTTTTTTTCTTAGGCCTGAACTGTGTTTTTTCAAAATACCGGAAATGATAGTTCCCGTCTGATTTTCGACGTGTGAAAAATGTCATGAACAGGCGGTTGAAGAAATCATTTTTGATATAACGGCTGTATTTTTTTCTTTTTGCGACCGCATACAATGAATCGGCAACTTTAAAGCGATGATCGGAAACATATCGCGTCAGAAAAGTGGAATTGGTAACGCTGCCACCTCCATTACCCCTGACGTCGATGATGAGGTGACCGATATCATTCTTCCTCAAATTTTTAAAGGATCGTCTGAAAAATTTTTTCAACCCATAACCCCGACCGAAGGAATTCAGATCCATCATGGCAGTATGATTTACTGAATCGATTTTTAAAAGCCGGACTGAGTTTTTACGAATCAATCGTCTTTCCCTGCGAGAAGGTTGTGGTACACTTCTGATGGCCCGTATGGCTGCCCTACTGGCTGTGTCGGATATAGGGCGATAGGTTTTTAAGGCCGTATGTCTTGTATACCCTGTACTGTCAACATATTCAATATTGTAAATAGGTGAGTTCCCGAAAATAGAAGTATAAAGCGACCCGAAATACCCGCGATTACTCAGGGCCTGGTATTTATGAGTGGTATTGTAGCCATCGGTCGAAATATAATTGAACAGTGTGTCAACGATCATTGAAATGGGCTGCCCGTTAATACTATTAACTACCGTTCCCCTTTTCAGTGGACTTGTGCGATCGAGGTTTGCTGTTACCACCGCTGTATCGTCCCAGATCTTCAAACTCAAAGGAAATAACCTTGATACGCGGGAAGTATCTACAAAACGCGAATACCGCCTGGAAGCCCGGACAGATGTATGTCCACAATTGATCTTTGAAGTGACCCAAACCAATACCCTTCGAAACTGCTGCTCCGTCATAGAATCCGACAGCTGTGCGCGGCCAATATTGAAATAATGGTCCATGCTGTCTTTTTCCTGATACCAATAAAGACTCGGATGTGCTTCTTCAAGAATCTGTCGATAGATCGAATAATCCTTTTGTAATTTTTCGGGCGGGTATTTTTTGGCGGGTGAAAACGCGGATTTACTTACGCCACAACTCGTCAACAGCAATAAACCGATACAGTAAAATAGATCACGCATCTTCATTTTATCAAAAATAATACTCGGCAGCCAGATGTACCATCCGCCAACCTGTTATGACAGTCTTAATTTCTAGGATCTGAGGTGGGTCCAGCCCTGGGCAGTAATGGGATGCCTGCCGCCACCCTTAGTTATGATGGTGGCCTTTTGTTCCGCCTCGGTCATATAACCAATTACACTGATTTGTTCGTTAAGGACGATCTTATCATGATCATTCTGCGACAGGGTGAACAAGAGTTCATAATCCTCCCCGCCACTCAGGGCGCAGGCGGTGGGGTCTATCTGGAACTTATACGCCGCAGCCTTCATTTCCTCCGCGATCGGGATCTTTTCTTCATAGAGCACACAACCCAGGTTGCTTTGTTTGCAGATATGAAGAATGTCTGAGCTCAGACCATCGCTTACATCCATCATAGATGTGGGAATGATATCGGCGTCTGAGAAGAATTCTACGATATCCTTCCGTGCTTCCGGTTTCAACAGCTTACCAATCACATACGACTCACCTTCCAGGTCGGGTTGTACGCCAGGGCTTTCTACGAAGATCTTTTTCTCCCTTTCCATAAACAACAAACCGACATAAGCCGCGCCAAGGTCACCACTGACGCAAAGGAGATCTCCTTTTTTTGCAGTACTTCTTTTTACAAATTTATCCGGCGCAACTTCCCCGATGGCAGTCACTGATATGATAAAGCCTTTTTGCGAAGAGCTCGTATCACCGCCAACCAGGTCGACGCCATAGGTGCTACACGCGGCATAAACGCCTTCGTAAAATTCATCCAATGCTTCTACGCTGAAGCGATTGCTAATACCGATCGACAGGGTGACCTGTGTCGGTATAGCGTTCATGGCGTAGATATCACTCAGGTTTACCACCACGCTTTTGTAACCGAGGTGCTTTAGCGGGGTGTACATCAGGTCAAAATGTACGCCTTCAATAAGCAGGTCGGTTGTGATCACGGTTTGTTTCCCAAAATGATCAATCACCGCGGCATCATCACCCACGCCAACCAGAGAAGAGGCGTTTTGCAACTCAATATTTTTGGTCAAATGATCGATCAGCCCAAATTCTCCCAGGGTTGCTATTTCTGTGCGTTGTTCCATAGCGATATTATTGTTGTAGATTTTTGAGTATAACGAGCTTGATTAAAGACTTTTTTCATTGTTGATCACTTTCAGCAGATCATCGTGCACTCTGCCGTTTGTGGCGAGTATCCGGTGCTGGTAATGTGAAAACGGTGCGCCCGTGAAATCTGTAACCTTACCTCCGGCTTCTTCCACGATCAAAAAGCCCGCAGCGCTGTCCCAGGTTTCTAGTTTATGTTCATAAAAACCATCAAAGCGTCCGGCAGCCACCCAGCAAAGATCAATGGCTGCAGAACCCAGCCGCCTGACGGGTACGCCCTTCCTGATAAACCGTTCAAAAACCTCAAGCGGGCCATTGGGCATGTCCAGGTACGTATACGGGAACCCCGTGACCAGGCAGGCATTGATGGCATTTTCCTGGGTGCTCACCTTAATAGGTTTGTCATTCAGTGTTGCGCCTTTACCTTTTTCGGCAACAAAAAGTTCATTAAGGTGGGGATTGTAAACGGCACCCAGGATGATCTCGCCTTCATGCTCGACCGCGATCGAAACACAGTTGAGGGGAATACCGTGCGCGAAGTTGATAGTGCCGTCGATGGGATCGATGATCCACTTATATTTTGATTCCTGTACGATCCTGCCGGCTTCTTCACTCAGGATATAATGGTCGGGGTATTTCGATCTGATCACCGAAATGATCGCTCTTTCGGAGGCATGATCAGCGTCTGTGACTGGATTATTAATGCCTTCTTTGTTCGTTACTTTGAATTCGTTGTTGAAAAAACGAAGAATTTCCGCGGCGCCTGCCCGGGCGGCTTCGACAAGGGTATTTTTAAGCATACGCAAAGATAAGAAGCGCAATGTGCCCGGTTAGCAACAATAAATACCCCCGGCTATTCCAGAACTATTATTTTTGAGCCAATCATTGGATATATTTCGGATGCCTGTATGGACCTAAGTATTATTATCGTCAATTATAATGTCAAGCATTTCCTGGAGCAATGTCTTTTCTCTGTAACAAAAGCTGTGGCCGGGTTACAGGCAGAGATTATCGTTGTTGACAATAACTCTTATGATAATAGTATAGAATACCTGCAACCAAAATTCCCGGGTATGCGGTTTTTATCCAACAGCGAAAACCTGGGTTTCGCAAAAGGCTGCAACCAGGGTCTGAGGCTGGCAAAAGGCCGCTTCATCCTGTTTTTGAATCCAGACACCATCGTTCCGGAGGATTGTTTTACAGAGTGTATCGATTTTTTCGACTCCCATCCCGATGCCGGCGCTATTGGTATTAAAATGCTGGATGGCAGTGGAAGATTTTTAAAAGAGTCAAAACGATCATTTCCCGCGCCACTGACATCCCTGTTTAAGCTTTTCGGACTTTCGAGGTTGTTCCCACGCTCACCCGTTTTTTCAAAATACCATCTAGGTCACCTCGATAAAAATAAAGACCACGAAGTAGATGTGCTGGCCGGCGCATTTATGATGGTCAGGAAGGAGGCACTTGAAATTACGGGTGGTTTTGATGAGATATTCTTTATGTATGGTGAGGATGTGGATCTCAGCTATCGCATCCAGGAAACGATCAACCCTGCTACTACCAAAACATTTAAGAACTATTATTTTTCCGGCAGCAGCATCATTCATTTCAAGGGCGAGAGTACCAAAAAGGCCAGCATGAATTACGTGCGCATGTTTTATAATGCCATGAGCATTTTTGTTCGTAAACATTATGGGGGCAGCCGGGCGGGTATATTCAATTTCATGATTCATCTTGCGATCTGGATCAGGGCAGTATTAGCGGGTGCAGGCCGATTTATCAGGCGAGCCGGCCTGCCTGTGATTGATGCGGGACTGATCATGCTATCATTCTGGGCCATCAAAGAATGGTGGAGTGAATATATCAGGCCCAACGTACAGTATGATAACAAGCTGCTTTGGATTGCCATTCCTTCTTTTACCATCCTTTATCTTATTGCAGCCTACTATGCCGGATTATACGACCGTTGGTATAAGCGTTCGGAACTGGTCAGCTCCACATTGATCGCTACACTTGTGTTACTCGCGGGTTATTCTTTATTACCCGAACAATATCGTTTTTCCCGGGCGATCATTTTATTTGGCGCCGCGCTTTCATTTGTGTTGATTGGGCTTTTGCGTCGCTTCCTGGTTGCCACCAGGGTTTTGACCAGTCGCAAACAAATGGAAGAGCAGGCGACGACACTGATCATTGGATCGCCAAAAGAATATGAAGAGACAGTAGAATTGATGCATGAGGCGGGCATGAAAGAAAAAGTATTAGGCCGCGTTGCCATCAGTGAAGATGATAGCGCAGCTATTGGTTACTGGTCACGCCTTGATATCCTGTCAGGCGCTATACCATTCCGGGAAGCCATTTTCTGTGAAGGCTCTTTGTCATTCAAAGACATTATCAGTGGTGTGCAGACCGCTGCGGGCAAGATCAAAATAAAGATACATGCAACGGGCAGCCATAGCATAGTGGGAAGCGATTCCGGTGATAGCTCCGGTGAAGCAGTCTCGAAAGAAAATGGTGTGAACCTGGCAAACCCCTATCATCGCCGGTTGAAAAGGCTGCAGGATATTTTTATTTCGATAGTGGCAATTATCAGTTTCCCCATACATTTATTTGGTGTAAAAAAGCCAATCAGATTTTTTGCAAGTTGTTTCCAGGTTTTGTTTGCGAGAAAAACCTGGATAGGTTATGCAGTAGATGAAAAAAACCTGCCGGCATTACGACCTGCAGTCATTGCCTGTAATGGTATTCCTCGTTCTGTAAAACAGGAACTACCTGAGCAAAGCCTTCGTATGCTTGATTATTGGTATGCCCGTGATTATGATCCTTCACAGGATCTAAAACTTATTTGGAAAGTATATCGCAAATTGGGAGGGTAATTCAAAGCTGAATGGAATTAAACGCTCATACCACAAGACTAATTGGCCCTATATTCGCAAACATTTAAAAATAACATTGTGTAACTTTAAAGTGACGATGTAAGAAGCTTGCATACATGGCAAATATTATAGATATAAAAATACCAAAAGCCCTCGCCGCGGCGTTAAGAATACCTCCCAATGATGCCCGGCGGCAGCAGGTTCGGGTCCTTCAAAAATTACTTAAGAAGGCCCGATTTACCGAGTTTGGCCAGCATTACCGCTTTGATGATATATTGTTGAGCAAAACACCGGAGAAAAAATTCCAGGAACTCGTACCCGTTCATGATTACAACAAGATCTATGAAGAGTGGTGGAAGAAAACGCTTGATGGTGTTCCCGATGTGACCTGGCCTGGAAAAATAAAATACTATGCTTTGAGTTCCGGTACATCAGAAGCGTCCAGCAAATACATACCGGTGACCAAGGATCTGCTACGAAGCAACAGCATCAATTACATCCGGCAGCTCATCAGTGTATTCGGCTATGAAGATGCAAACCGTAAAGCGCTTACCAAAGGTTTTCTAATGCTAGGAGGCGCTACTGATCTTCAAAAAGGTGAAGCAGGCTGGTATGCAGGTGACCTGAGTGGCATCCTGGCAAGAAAGCGACCTTTTTGGTTCCAGACATTTTATAAACCCGGCGGACGTATTGCGGCCATGAAGGACTGGAACCAGAAACTCAATGAGATTGTGGAGCATGCCAGGGAATGGGATATCGGGTATATTGTAGGTGTGCCCGCCTGGTGCCAGATGTGTATGGAGATGGTGATAGAACACTATAAGGTGAAGAATATTCACGAGATCTGGCCCAATTTCGGCGTATTCGTCCACGGTGGCGTTGCTTTTGGCCCATATAAAAAAGGATTTGAGAAACTTTTGGGCAAACCCATTGTTTACATCGAAAATTATCTGTCGAGTGAAGGCTTTATCGGTTACAAAACCCGCGAGCATGCGCAGGGGATGCAGCTGATCCTGAATAATAATATCTTTTTTGAATTTGTTCCTTTCGATGATAAGAACTTTGATAGCGAAGGGAAAATTGTTGCCAACCCGGATGCCAAACTAATTCATGAAGTAGAAACAGGTAAGGATTATGCCCTGTTGATGAGCACCAACGCTGGCTCTTGGCGTTACCTGCTTGGCGATACCATAAGGTTTGTTGATCTTAACAGGCATGAAGTGGTGATCACCGGTCGCACCAAGCATTTTTTAAGCCTTGTGGGAGAGCACCTCGGGGTTGAAAATATGAATAAGGCCATCCAAATGGTCAGCGAAGAATTTAACGTGAGCATCCCGGAGTATACGGTGGTGGGACTTCCCTATCAAAACTTTTTTGCGCATAAATGGTATGTCGCTACAGACGACAGCGTAGACGTAGAGATGCTAAGAAAAAGAATAGATGAAATCCTCTGCGTACTCAATGATGACTATGCAACTGAACGTACCAGCGCCCTGAAAGAGATTTTCCTTGAAGTATTGCCTGAAGAAAAGTTTCTTGAGTTTATGAAATTGAAAGGAAAACTCGGTAGTCAGCATAAATTTCCACGTGTGATGAAAGGAAAAATGCTTGACGACTGGAACAAATTTTTAGAAACCGGCCAGGTATAAAAAGCTTTGAATTCACGTACTTCGTGCAAAGTTTTCCGCTAACATGCCAGAAGCTTTTTTAAAAGGAATTACACTGGGATTCCTGCTGAGTATTTCAGTAGGCCCTGTCATTTTTTCAATCATCAAACAAAGCCTAAACAATGGCCACCGTGGCGGATTTGCTTTTGTGGCAGGTGTATCCGCCAGTGATATCGCGCTAGTACTGATCAGCAATGTATTTACCGAACTGTTTTCCAGCATCAGTACTCACCGTTTGCCCATAGGGCTTGCCGGGAGTTTTTTTTTAATCGTGATGGGCATTTATTTCCTTTTCTTTAAAAAAGTGAAAGTAGATGCGGCTGGCCAGCAAATTTTATCACGTTTCAGGAAAAGGGATTATGCCAGGTTATTCCTTTCAGGGTTTTTTATGAATACTCTGAACCCTGCTATATTTTTATTCTGGATCACGACCTCCACTTCTTTTGCCAGCCATTCCACCCGCGAAAGAATTGTGATCTTTTGCACCTGCCTTTTATTTGTTTTGGCAACGGATATCGCCAAAGTAATGCTGGCCGGAAAGATCCGCAACCGGCTTACACCCCACAACATACATTATATCAACCGGCTCAATGGTATTATTCTAATTGGATTTGGCCTCGCCCTAATATGGGGATTACTTAAATACGCCTAATTCCGCCTGGTATCAAACCAAGGCAGTCGCCAATTATTATTTTAACAAATCCAACCCTGCAATACCCTGTAAGTTTGTCGCATGAACCGGCTGCTACTGACTTTCACGTGTATACTTGTATCGATACTCTGCCAGGCCCAGACAGGTTATTTGTTTGTAAAGAAAGGCGTGAAGAAAAAGGCCACGTATACTGAGGGAACTACGATTTCACTGCGCTTGCAAAACGACAGCCTGCGTCATGGTCTAATTACCAGGCTGATCAATGATACTATTTTTTTAAATGGGCGACCTGTCCCTCGCCAGGCGGTAAAGGAAATCTTACTGGAAGGTCGCGATAGAAAATTTCGTATTCCTTTCAGGGATTTTATGCTGATCACCGGTGGGGTAGCGCTGGTCACAGCGGGCCTGAGCCTTAGTAACCAGGCTGAATTCAGGGAAGCATTGATAGCAGGTCTGGCCATAGGCTATGGACCGCTTGCTGTCGGATATGTGAAAAGTAAAATATCGCTGAAGCGAAAAAAATACCGCATTGGTAAAAAATTCCGGCTGCAGATGATTGATTTTTATGTACCGGGCAGACGTGGATTCTGATACTATCGAATCCTATTTCCCAATCATTGCTGTCCGGAATAAATTGTTGAAATATGTTCAAACCCGGGACTAGTACGAGTTTGTGCAAAAGTCCAAAAGTCCTGGCTTGGCTGCCAGATCCTACCTACTTTTTTGCCTTGATGCAAAAAAG
>JAEYOL010000324.1 GCA_023411775.1 Bacteroidota bacterium
GGTATCGCAACCGTTACGCCCTGCCCAATAATGTAAACCCTCCATGACAGGTGGAAAATAGTAGTCCAGTATACCCTCGCCGCCATGCAGGGGAACTTTTGTATCGCGTGTAGAATGGATATGCAAAATTGGTACAACACCCTGTAAGGAGGTGTTTCTTTCATACACCATCGGACCGCTCACCGTTGCGATGGCTGCAATCTTACCGGGCTGTTCGGCGGCCACCCGGTATGCCATCATCGATCCATTACTCATCCCCGCGAGATAGATCCTCTTCTTGTTAATATGGAACCGGGATGGCAGTTCATCAATTAGTGTTGTGATAAATTTTACATCGTCAATATTGTTTTGCATCGCACGATCACAACATTCGCCCGCGTTCCAGGAACGGATCTTCAGTGGGCCTGTAGATCTCTGTATACCATCAGGATACACTGCAATAACTGATTCATGATCCGTCTTGCTGCTAAAATCATAGTCTACTTCAAATTGTGCACCACTGCCGCCAGTCCCATGCAAACCAAATATGACGGGTCGCTCAGATGTATCATTATAGTAGTTCCCCGGGAGCTGAATGGTATAGGTTCTTTCTAAGCCATCTATCATAATTGTTTCGGATAACCGGTATCGTCTTGTATTCGTTTCATCCCTTGTGCAGGATACCTGTATTAATCCAACTACACATATAAATCCAAACAAGATTTTCTTCATTTTTAATAAACTTTAATTACCACACTCAAACAATTTACCCCCTCCGTGACTTCATTTCCGACTTGAATTCCTGCTGCCGGCTTTTATAAATCTTGTATTGCTCCTTTGTCAGCACGTCTTTCATTTTCCTGTCACGTTCCTGGCTAGCCTGTTTAAAATCTTTATACTTACCAAGCCTGCCGCCGCTGCTGGAACGAATAGACTGCAGTTTTTCAAAAAAGTTTGAATTGATCGCTTCCACTTTTTCGGACTGCTCGTCGGTCAGATTTAGCTCAGCCCTGTAAGCATCCATTTTTGCTTTCATTTCCTTTTTCTGCTCCGGTGTAAACTGTTCGTTTCCGTTTTGCGCCTTTACCCCCAGATTTACTGCCAAAAGGAAAAGGGTAACCATGATTAATTTTTTCATTGTATATTTTTTTTGAAGGCCAAAGAAAAATCGTATAACTGGCGAAGTCAACCCAAAAAACAGTGAAGCAGTATAATTTCCAATGGAAGCACGAAAAACGACATCGAATGCTTACATAGGAATGGCAAAACAAAAAATTATAGCCAGAAAATCGCATACCGTTTATAAAAATTTAGAAGAAAAAAAACCACCCTGGGTCGGAAATTTGCATGAGGATTTATTTAAGAGATTCATATATGTCGTTGAGACTTGCCCAATATCTAAAAATGAATGCTGCCCTGCCGGCTGACCTGCTCGAGGAACTAATGACCAGTTTTACCCGGCACGAATTAAAAGCCGATCGTTATGTTTTAAGAAAAGGACAAATCGCAGATAGTTACTATTTTATAGAAACGGGCTGCTTCCGAAGCTTTTATATTACAAACGATAAAGAATATACCGTTTGGATTGAATCACCCGGCGAACTGGTTTGTGAAATTAAAAGTCTCCGCTTGCAGCAGCCCACAGAATACTGTATGCAGACCCTTGAGCCTACCGTTTATTTATCTAGTAAAGCATCGGTATTTGACAAACTGGTGGAACAGCATCCCCCGTTGCAAAAATTCATGCTACGTCTTTGGGAAACAAGGTTTATGATCGCGGTTGACGGGCTAAGGGCGTTTCAAACCCTTGGGGCAAAAGAACGCTATGATTTCCTGCTCAGCCATTTTCCAAATTTTGAAAAGCTTTCCCTGCAGCAATTGGCTAATATTCTCGGCATCACTCCCTCGTCCTTAAGTCGTATCCGGAGACCCGTATAATTTTTTGCCATTTGGCAATTTTGACAAACAAAATTGTTTGGAAACTTGCGTGATAAGTAGAACACAAAGTGCACGAGGGAAACACGGTGGGCACGAAGAACTCTTCGCGCACTCTACTTTAAAAAAAGTATAGCCATGAATAACCAGTTGATTATTGAAAAAATAAGAGAAAGCGAAATACCTGAAGCAGCGGCCCTGCTGGCCGAAGCTATGTCGACAAATCCCAATCATATTGCCATATTCGGCCCCGCCAGTTCAAAAGCGATCGAGCGGCAACGCAGGATGTTCGAGATGGTACTAAAAAATACCTCTAGTAAGATCTATGTAGCAAAACTACATGTGGAGATCGCGGGTGTGATGGCTTATATGCATTCAGACCATTGCCAGATGCATCCCGTACAATTGCTGCGTGGCCTGCCAAAATTCGCAAGGATGTTTGGCACTGACCTTTTACCTGTTTTGAGATGGCGCATGAAATGGGCACAACACGATTGCCGGCGTACACATATCCATTTTGGTCCGCTGGCTGTCGCAATCCGCCACCAGGGTCGTGGCATCGGCAAAGCCTTGCTTAATCATTTCATTACTTACCTTGATGCCACGCAACAGAGGGGCTACCTGGAGACTGATAAATTTGAAAATGTAAGCCTTTATCAAAAATTCGGGTTTGAAGTGACTGCCACAGATAAATTGTATGGCCAGGTCAACTGGTTTATGACAAGGGGAAAATCATTGAGGAAAATAAATGGATCGGTAAATAATGTGCAGGAAACATCAGGCTCGCTGATTCTCCGTGATATTGTTTAACAAAGAATATTCAATATCAGGGTTGTTTAGATTCTCTCATGGCACCGGATCATACCCGCTACCACCCCAGGGATGACAACGGGAAATTCTTTTTACAGAAAGCCAGAAGCCTTTGAATACACCATACTTTTTAAAGGCTTCCATCGCGTAGTGTGAGCAGGTGGGTGTGTATCTGCATTTCGGACCGATCCAGGGTGAGATAACCAGCTGGTAGATCTTTATCAGCAGGATAAAAGGGAGGCTTAGAATATGTAAGATTGTTTTCAAACGCGTTTTTTATTGATATCAATAAGCCGGGCGAGCGCCAGCCCTATACTTTCATATACTTCATTGTACCCTGGCAAATCTTTTCCCGTATAAATAAAGAAAACATTCAATTTTCTGTTTTGTTCCTGTAGTTGATCCTTTAATAAATTTTTTTGCAGGCGATAGGCTTCCCTGGCCAGTCGTTTGATACGATTTCGGTTCACTGCCGTCCTGAAGTTGCGACTGCTGGCTGAAAATCCCGCTTGCAATGTTTCAGCTTCCTTGTAACTGGCGGCAGGTACAAAAGAATAAAATACGCGGAAAGATGGTACAACAAATCTTTGACCGCTATTGAATAGCTGCTCAATTTGCTTACGGCTTTTGAGCCGTTCTTTTTTGCCTAATGTGAATTGTCTCGCCACGTACAGATTTACATAGATTATCTGGTATAAAAAAATAGCCCCGGTCGGCCGGGGCTAATGCGATTATTTTTCAATTCCCGAAGGATCGATTATTTCAGCTTTCTTTCATCAGAAACTGTCAGTTTCTTACGGCCTTTTGCACGACGGCTTGCTAAAACCTTGCGGCCATTTGCAGTTGCCATTCTTTTACGAAAACCGTGAACAGTTTTGCGGCGCTTGCGATGCGGTTGGAATGTACGTTTCATTTTTTTTAATTCTTTTTCACTTTTTGAAATATAGCCGGGAGAACGGCCGGGATTCAAATTCGCCCAGGAAAAACCAGGTCACCACACCTGCTCCATCCCCAGGCGGGATGAAAGGACGGCAAAGGTAAGGGAAGCAAGCCAGAACCGGGAGTGATAAGTGCGGAAAATTT
>JAEYOL010000198.1 GCA_023411775.1 Bacteroidota bacterium
TTCAAAAGGACAGGGGGGATTGCTGTGACTAACTATTGACCCCGCGTTTTCGACCAATAGAATGGTGTACTGGGTATTTTCCGAAGATGTATCGGGTGGCAATCTCACTTCCGTAGCGAAAGGAAAGTTGTCGGCTGATGAGAAAAAGATAGAAGGCAGCACCGTCATCTATCGCGCCACACCGGCATATAACGGTAATCTTCATTTCGGAGGACGAATAGTTTTCGATAAGGACGGCAATTTGTTTGTGAGCACCGGCGAGCGCTCCGATAAAGTGACCAGGCCCCAGTCGCAGGATCTGAAGTCCGGTCTCGGGAAAGTAATGCATATCACTACGGATGGAAAACCTGCACCGGGAAATCCATTCTTAAATGATCCCAATGCAAGGCCTGAAATATATACATACGGACATAGGAACGTACAGGGTCTTGCCTTCCATCCGCAAACAGGGGATCTTTGGGAAAACGAATTTGGTCCAAGAGGCGGTGACGAACTTAACCGTATTGAAGCCGGCAAAAATTATGGCTGGCCCACGATCACTTATGGCCTGGAATATAGTGGTGATAAGATTGGTGATGCCATTACGCAAAAAGATGGTTTGGAGCAACCGGTGTATTATTGGGATCCAGTATTATCGCCCAGTGGTATGACTTTTTATACGGGTGACGCCATACCTGAATGGAAAAACAATTTGTTTATTTCTGGTCTGAGCAGCCAGCATATTGCCCGGCTGGTGATTGAGAATAATAAGGTAGTAGGAGAGGAGAGAATCGCTGCTGATCAGTCACAACGTTTCCGCGACGTAACGCAAGGAAAGGATGGAGCGCTTTATGCTGTTACTGATGAGGGTAGATTGTACCGTATTGGCAAGAAATAATTTGCTGGAAAGCATATCCAGGAATAAGCCAGGACATTAAAGACGTCCTGGCTTTTCGTTTTTATTGCAAAGGTTTGAGTTTGGTTTCCACCACCCAGTTCCCGATTTTATTTCCAAGTTCCTGTCCTGCTTCACACGCGAAACGGAAATGTATTCCACCTCTTACCCTCGAATCGGCGTTTTCATCCGCCGCCTGGCTAAAGCTGGTAAAGGTCCTGCTGTTGCCGGCAGGGACAGCCGTGGGAGATGAAAAACTGAATTTTGTATTATCACCCAGGATCCGCGCCATCACCGTTGCGGCAGCATTTCCCAATGCGCTGTGTGTGGACGGGTAGTCCTGAACTGGCGGCGTCGGCGCAGCTGGTTCCCATTGCTCATCAGGCATGGTGTAGTTATTGTTATCGTTCGCAGCGTTTCTAATTGCTGTGAAAGGGCGCCAGAAATTATAATGGAACTTTGCATCCCAGCCGGCTGTATAGGCGTCCGCGAGTGCGATATCAACAAGGGCTAAGAGTCGCGCTGCTTCAAACAGGTCGAGTTTTTTACTGATCGCCACAACACGTGCAATACGATTCCAGCCAGCTTCTGAAAATTCGTACCAGAATTGTGTATACGCAGTTTGTTCTGCTGTGCGGGAAGCCCCGTTGAGCTTACCGGTTTCTTTCACTTCATTAAAACTGGATGTATAGGCTTCACTGCTGATCGCCGGGGGAGCAGCGGGACGAAACTGTGATTTGTTTTGAAGTGAGAACATCTTAATATTTTCCCAATGTGGTGCAAAGACAAAACCGAAAGGCGGCACAGCCTGGTATACACCCGGTGTATTGGAAGGAGGAATATTTCCAACCACTTCGCCGGCGGATCCGTCATTATCTCTTGCTGCAAGGATTGCTTCTCCCGCCTGTTTGCCCAGTTGCACACCACGGGCTTTTGCATCCGTTTCAGGTATGGCCAGGAGCGATGCCTGCAAAGCTGAATCCAGGTAGTCTTTTTTACCCGGGATCTCATGCACTAATACGGTGTGCGCCGCACTAGCAGTTGCCGCTATCGGGTCAGCACCGGCATCACTGCCTGTAAACGCATATACCTGGTACCTGGGTTGTATGGCATTGATCGCATCATGGATCGCGATTTGGGTCATGGCATTGATGCGGGACGCCATCAGTGAGTGCTGGTAACCTGTTCCACCAAATGCATGGTAGGCAATTTCATTCCATGCCAGAACTACAGTGCCAGGAATTTTTTCTTTTTCATTTGTTGACTCGTTTTTCCTGTCGCAGGAGGTAATGATCAACATCAATGTTGTGATCAATACAAAAATCTTGTTCATGTCTGTCTAATTTTATTAAGGCGTAAAATTGGCCGCTTACAGACAGGATTACAATAACCGAAAATGTCGGAGGAGTAACCGAAAGTGGGGGATTGCGTAATGATGAAAGAAATCAGTATTCGTGTAGGGATGCTTTATACAATTCTTTGATTGATCGCTTTGGCAACAACTTCAGTGAGGGAGGCGACATGTAATTTTTCGTAGATCTTTTTTACATGCGAACGTACGGTTTCATAGCTGATATTGAGTTCGGCGCCGATCATCTTATAGCTAAGCCCATTGACCAGGCAGGAAAGAACTTCCTTCTCCCTTGCAGTAAGATGGTAATCGGGAGCTTCTTCCGGTTTTATGACTGAAGAAACGGATTGCATTTTATTCAGCACTTTCCTGGCAATGGAAGGGCTCATGGGTGAACCGCCGTATTGTAATTCATTGATCGAGTCAACGAGTTTTGTATTCAAAAAATTTTTCAAAATATAACCCGATGCTCCGGCGCAGATCGAATCGAATACGCGGTCATCATCTTCAAACACTGTTTGCATCAAAACCTGTACGTGTGGAAATTCTTTTTTGATTAGTGACACAGCCTCGATTCCCGTCATGCCTGGCATTTCTATATCCATCAGTACGATATCGGGCTTGGCTTCCCGCATATCTTCGATGCAGTCCAGTACATGGCTGAAAGATCCCACCACTTCGAACTGGGGAACAGTGTCCAGTAAAAGGCTTATGCTTTCCCGGATGTTTTTGTTGTCGTCGAATATGGCGATTCGCAGGCTCATGTAGGAATGTTTATATAAAGGTCTGGTAAAAAATCCCCTTAGCAATCCCCAAATCAGGGGATAGGGAAACTTAAGGTCACCGTGGTGCCCTTACCGGGTTCGGATTCAATCCTGCAATTCCCCTTCATCTCCTTGGCACGCATCTGCATATTTTGCACCCCGTTACCGGCCAGGCTGACTGTTGATTTTGACTGGTGGATATCAAAACCTTTGCCGTCGTCTTTCACGGTTATCTTCAACACGTGATGCAGGGTGCTGATCTCTACCCAGATATTTTTACAGCCGGAATATTTTAGCGCGTTATTGATCGCTTCCTTGAAGATGAGATAGAAATTCTTGCGTTTGTCCATTTCCAGGTGAAGGTGCTGTACACTCAATTCATAACTGAAATGGAATTTGATCTCCTGCGAAGCCAGCAGGGGTCTCGCAAAAGACTCCATTCTTTGCAGGATGGTGGCCATATTATCATTGCGGTGATTGATGGCCCACACGATATCATTCATTTCGGAGATCATTTCACTGGAGGTGGCGCTGATCTTTTCCAGGGTGTCCTGTAGGGGCTCCATGCGGTTTTGTTCCTTATAGATCTTGGCCACCTGGCTATAAACCGAAATACTGCTAAGGGGCGATCCTACAT
>JAEYOL010000127.1 GCA_023411775.1 Bacteroidota bacterium
AATTGGACAGCTTGCACTTAACAAAGATCACAACCTGCTCTAAAAAAAAATCCGGAAAGGAGAAAGACTGAAAGTATTAAACTTCCCGTCTTTCCGCCTCCCCGGCTATATAGTCTCTACTCAAAAATTTATTTTATCCCGGCCCGCTTATTCATCTCCTCTCTTGTCATCACCATCATTCTTCCCACTGCTTTCCCATTGCGATATGTGATCACCTTCAAAGCCGCCGCATCTTTAGGAACTTCAAGCGGTGACGTATATTTTGGATAGAAATTATCAGGAAAAGAATTATCGAAGCTATAATGAATATCGAGTCCCTCTATTTCCGTACTCATTTCAATCACAACTTGTGAGCTTCCTTTTTTAGTCACTTTAAAGATCGGCTCGTACATGCTCGGCGCATATTTCGTCTGTGCGACATCAAATCGTTCGAAATGTTTTTCAACTCTTGGTACAAACTGGTTCCAGTTCCGTTTTTCCTTTGGCGACCACAAGGCTTCTGCTACCGCCAGTCCCCTGGGCCAGGTCATGTATTGCGCATGGCGCATATTGTAAACCTGCTCTGTCCACAAATTGGCCTGCCCGCCTTTAATGAGGGAAGGCTTTACGCCATCCGGCACCGGTTCAAACTGGTATGTTTTATTTAATCGCAACGTGGCATAAACAGGTGGTTCGAGGATAACATCGCCCTGCATATAATCGATGTAAACAAAGTCGGTCGGCGTCATCACGACTTCATGACCCATTTTGGCGGCTTCAATCCCGCCTTTCATACCACGCCAGCTCATTACTGCTGCGCCAGGAGCCAGGCCGCCCTGTAATATTTCATCCCAGCCAATCATTTTCTTTCCCTTGGAAGAGATGATCTTTCCCATTCTTTTTACAAAATAGCTTTGCACCTCATCCATGGTTTTTAAATTTTCCTTCTTCATCAAAGCCTTGATGGCAGCGCTTTTTTGCCAATAATTTCTCGCTGTTTCATCACCGCCCATATGTATATATTCAAAAGGGAAAAGCTGTGCCACTTCCGTAAACACTTTATCCATGAACTCATACACTTTTTCGTTGGCAGGGCAAAGGGTATTGTCAACAAGCGCGATGGGAGGATGACCCTGCGACCAGTCCATAAAAGGTTCGCCAGAATTAACCGCATACGTACCCGGTGTACAGCTCAGTTCCGGGTATGCAGCTACAGCGGCCAGGCTATGACCAGGCACATCGATCTCCGGAAGGATGTCAACAAAACGATCCGCTGCATATTTTACAACTTCTTTTATGTCTTCCTGCGTATAGAACCCGCCATAAGTGCGCGGCTCATTAGGCAGGGGTTTTGAAAAACGGTTGAAGGTCCCCGTTTTCTCAACACGCCATGCGCCTACCGATGTAAGTTTGGGCAGGCTTTTTATTTCAATACGCCAGCCCTGGTCATCGGTGAGATGCCAATGCAGCACATTGAACTTATATTTTACCATGTCATCGATGAATTGCTTCACCTGTTCTTTGGTAAAGAAATGACGTGATACATCCAGCATCAAACCCCTCCATCCAAAACGGGGATGATCGCTGATCTTAACGGCAGGGATTTCCCATTTGGCGATGTCGGCTTTTGATTTGCTTTCAATTTCCTTTGGCAGAAGTTGCAACAGGGTTTGAATGCCATAGAAAATGCCGGATGGCTCCGCGGCTTCGAGTACCACATTCGTGGTTGTCACAGTGAGTTGATAGCCTTCAGCCGGAATTGATTTATTAGTGGCAAGCAACAGGTTGATTCCTCCCGGCTGCGCGCTGGCGGTTTCACTAACAGTCACTTTCTTTCCCGTTGCCATCCCGATACGTTCGGCCAGCCCGTTGGCCAGTCTTTTCAGTTCGGCGTTATTTCCCGTATGGATGGTCAGTTGGTCGGGTAGTTCAAAGCTGCCATTTTGCTTTTCCAGCGAAACGGGTTGCGGGATCAGAGCAATATCGGTGCTGGATTGCGGGAATGCAGACAGACTGATACAGATCAAATAGGCGAGGCATATTTTTTTCATGCGGTATTGTTTTGAAGTGGGCTCTAAGATAACTATTTGAGTGTTAATAGGACGAGCAAAGCCGCCTGATCTGTTGCAAACGAGAAAATTATAAATCAAAACCGTGGTTTTACCAAAGTGGGGTTTGATTTCTTGAGGGCTGTATATATATTTGATCTCCTTAGAAAACAAATTAATCGAACCAAACTAACTAACTACAATGAAGAAATTATTCATGTCCCTGATGGCTGGCTTGATCTCGCTGGCCGCATTCTCACAAACCAATGATATCATGCAAAAGCATGCAGGCGATAAACTTGAAGTGAAGGTGATCAAAGTGGGTGAAACCACGATCACTTATAAGTATCCCGGTGAAGATGCCGAGCAAACAATTGGTAAATATGCAGTTGCATCCATTACCTATGGTGGCAGCGGCAGGAAGGAAGTGATCTCTGAAAAGATCGTCGTTATGGGCAAAGGCGATTGGGAAAATGTACAGATCCTGACCGACAAATCACAGGTACTGGGCCTCAAAGAAGGTGAATCCGTAAGGGGTAAAACGTCCGGTTTATTGAGCTATAATACTGCCGGTTCGGCCGATAAGAAAGCTACCCGTAAAATCAAGGAAGCGGCAGCGGAAATGGGTGCACCTTTTGTGTTGATGACTTCTGATAAAAGCGATGGCTTCGGCATCAAACAATCTATTAAAAACGGTGTGTCTTACACGTATAAATAATAATCGCTATTCCCATTAATAAAAAGGAGGGTCGGTATATTCAAAGCCAGCCCTCTTTTTTTATTATTATGCTACGAAACCGACTCCCGACTAGCCGGGCATTCTCGAAATATACTTCTCGATCTGCTTGATCTGGTCAACGATCTGCGGAGTAGTGGGTTTTAAAGCTTTTGTTTTGCGGAAAAAATCCTTTGCCGCACGGAATTCACGTTTATTCATCATCAGGCTGCACATCTGCAGGTAGGCTGCGGCTTCATTTTCCTTATCAGGCAGACCTTTACGGATTGCGGAGCGAATATAGCTTTCGGCCTGTTTCAGGTCATTTTTTTGCATGGCCAGCATTCCCATCTGCAACAGGCTGGCGCCCTCGGCTTCCTTCATGGGCATACCCAGGTCAAGCCCTTTCTTCATCATCTTTTCGGCACCATCAAAATCCTGTTTCATCATGGCGATATTGCCTTTCAACGTAAAGTAGACAGACCGGCTGGGCTTGTAGAGCAGGTTGGGAAACTGGATTGAGTTCAGCACTTTTTCGGCGCCTTCCATATCCCCGCTTTCCATATGCGATTGTATCAACCTCAGCGGGCCGAAGAAAAAATGACCAAGGATCAAAATCAGGCCAATAAAATAAAGCGGGAAAGCAGGCCAGAATCCGGCAGAATAATTCACGTACCCACCCAGGGCGGCCAGGGCCAGGCCGATCCAGAGGCGGTATCTTATCAATAGATTAT
>JAEYOL010000183.1 GCA_023411775.1 Bacteroidota bacterium
CCACTATTACTCACTGCAGGTATCGTTTCCGTCCAGGCGCAAACTGTCCAGGGCGACTGGATGGTTGGCGGTGGTTTCCGGTTGAATACAGGAGAAAATAGTACAACGATCGGGTTTACACCCAATGCTGCAGCTTTTATCATTCGCAACCTTGCGGTGGGTGGAAATATTGGAATCGATTATTCTAAGTTCGGAAACAACAAATCGACGGATTTCAAGATCGGGCCCTTTGTGAGATATTATTTTACGCAGGCTAATGTGCGGCCCATTGTGCAGGGATCTTTTAATTATATCAACCGTCAGCAAAAAAACACGCAGTCCAATACTTCAAATACCGAAAAAGGTATCAACTATTTCCTTGGTGCCGGTGCTGCAATTTTCCTCAACGAGCAGGTATCACTTGACGCGGTAATGGGGTATCATCATACCAAACTAAAAGACTTTGATGGTGATGGCGGCTTTGCCTTTACGATCGGATTCCAGGTCTATCTATTAAAAAGGCAGGTTGAGAAGATCAGGGGTAAATGATAAACGTTTGGAAACTGAACTCAGTTCTCATCATAAAGATTCTTCAACATCCATAAACTGCATCCCGTGTGCCCACTGTTACCCAGTGGGCCATTTAAATATTTGAATCCAAACCTGGCATATACATTCAGGGCCTGGCTGAGTTCGGGCATGGTTTCCAGGTATACATTTTTGTAACCCTGATCTTTTGCATACTGCAGACATTTGCTGATGAGGGTCTTTCCAAGTCCGATCCCCCTGGCTTGAGGTAGTAAATACATTTTTACTAATTCACAAGTGCCATCCTCAAGCCCCTCAGTTGGATATATGCCGGCGCCGCCCACAATTTCATCATTCAGGGTGGCTATATAGTACACAGCACCGGGTCTTTCAAACAATTCAAATAAGGTATCTGTCGTGGGATCATAATAAACGGTACCCGGTTTATTGGCGCCATGTTCCGCCAGCGTCTCTCTTACGATGGTAGCAATATGCGGATTGTCAGACGGTTGAATCTGTCTAATGAGGATCTTGCTCATGCTGCAAAAATACCCGCCCCGCGCCAGTTACCGCTGAAAATTTAGCTGAAACGTGATATTAATTAATCCTAACTTTATAAGGCCAGAACATCTAACCTTAAACCTATTACAATGCTGGAAGATTTTGCCCCGGCGATCCGATCTGACCGCAAAGTAAAAATGGTATCAGCCTCGCGGCCGCAGAGCCAGGAAGAAGCAGGGCTTGAAAGCCAAATCTCCTTCAGGCCTTTTATCAATTTTCTCCGCAACAAAGCGAATGATGAAACAGATAGCCGCTCAAGGATATACAAATATCTAATTGACAGGTTTGAAGCTGTACCGGCTTTGCTGGAACCGATCAGGGATCAGAAAGTGCTGGATGAAAACCGCGACCTGCTGGAATTGCTCGGCACTACTCTATTTCCTGTAGTAAGTGAATCGAAAAAGAATATTTTCACTTTTTCCGTGCCGTACAAGTTCTCCATCTTTCACGAGTCTGGATCGTTTCGTGATCTTTTTGTGCGTGATGACCAGTTTCTGTTGCCGGAAAATGCATCAGAAGACCAGCTCCGTCAAACCCAGTTTGCCCTGGTCTATGGCCATGTGATGGAAAAATTTTACGGTGTTCAGCTGAATGCAAACACCGACCTGGTATACCCGGTTACTGATAGCAGGACCGGAATGAAACGCTATTACAAACTGCGTTACGACCGGCGTTTTATTGATATTCATCCAAAAAATAAGTTACCCGATATACAGGATTGTGGCGTTTGCCTAAACACATTTCGAATCCTTGACCTCGAAAAGCAACTGCAGACAATGCCACCTTCATTGTTTCGGGCGGAAGGATTTGGCATCTGGATCGCAGAAGATGTGACAAGCCTCGAATCGCTGGATGCGATCAAGAAAGTACTACTGCGCCAGGAAAGCTGTGATGCCGGTATTATCAACGAAGTGAAATCAAATATACAGGCGCTCGTAGGTTTGAACCAGGTGGAAGTGGGGATTACGCCTTTTGTGAAACTCAACGGGGAGTTTGTACTCGATGAAACATGCACCGCATACGGACTGATGGGAAAACGTTGGAAGGCGAGCGACGAAGAAAGTATGAAAGCATTCCAGGGAAGCGTTCAGTTTCTAACCGAAACTTCCGAACCCATGCCAATTCCTATGCTGGATGAACAGCTAACGGAAGTTTTTCCAATGTTGCGGCCGCTTTGGGAGGAAGGCATGCGTAGTTACCTGATCTATCCTGTACAGGACAATGACGGCCTGCTGGGCTTGTTGGAATTAGCGTCACCAGTTCCCAACCTCATCGATCTCGAGATTATGGCGAGAATAGAACCGGCGATGCCACTTATTTCGCTGGCTCTCCTGAAAAACAGGGACAGTTTTGACGCAAGGATAGAGAAGTTGATCAAAGAAAAATTTACAGCATTGCAACCCTCTGTCGAATGGAAATTCGCGGAAGTGGCCTGGAAATACATGTATCATCACAACAAACCAGGTACGGCAATGTATACGGGTAATGTGATCTTCGACGAGGTGTATCCGCTATATGGCGCTATCGATATACGCAATTCGTCACTCGAGCGAAGTAAAGCGATCCAGAAGGATATCATGGAGCAACTCGGGCTTGCATCAGTTACACTTAAACAGTTGCAGGAACAGATGTCATTGCCACTACTGGAAGGTCTGCAATTCAAGATTGAACGTTTTCATGAAGCGATCAACAAAAGTCTGCAGGCTGAAGATGAGATCCGCATCAATGATTTTTTGAACAGTGAGCTCACGCCGGTTTTGCAACACCTGCAAAAAGGCAACCCAAAAGTGCAGGAGCTCACTGATCGTTATTTCCAGGAAGTAAATAATTGCAATGGGTATCTATACCGCTATCGCAACGAATATGAAGCGACATTGGCAACGATCAACGAAAGCGTATTGTCCTATCTCGAAACCGAGGAGGAAACCATGCAAAAGTCTTACCCCCATTATTTTGAGAAATACCGGACAGATGGTGTGGAGTATAGTATCTATATCGGGCAGTCCATCTCACCTAAGAATCCTTTTGACATTCTTTACCTGAAAAATATCAGGCTTTGGCAATTGAAATCACTGGCAGGCATAGCACGAATTACGCAACGTTTAATTCCATCCCTGCAGGTGCCGTTGCAGACAACACAGCTCCTTCTCATCCACAGTCTGCCAATCTCGATCAGTTTTCGCAGGGATGAACGCCGGTTCGATGTGGAGGGCTCTTACAATATCCGATATGAAATTATAAAGAAACGTCTTGATAAGGTTCATATAAAAGATACACAGGAGCGGCTGACCCAACCCGGTAAGATCGCGATGGTGTATTCAAATCCCCGGGAGGCTTCAGAATACCAGGAGTACATACAGTTTCTGCAAAGTAAAAATATTCTGGCGCCTGAGGTAGAATACCTGGAACTCGAGGAACTACAGGGTGTAAGCGGGTTGAAGGCGATGAGAGTGACAGTAAATATGGAGGATGATCAGGGCAACGCAAAGGCAACATAAGAATCGCCTGATTTGTTTCCGATCTTACCTCCGCCACAGGCGATGACTATGTATTGTTTGCCGTTTAGATAATAAGTAGCAGGTGTGGCAAAACCTGCTGCCGGCAATGCATGTTCCCAGACCTTTTTCCCTGTTTTTTTATCAAATGCCCTGATCTTCTCATCCTTGGTGGCAGCGATGAATACCAGCCCGCCTTTTGTAACCAGTGGCCCTCCGTAGTTTTCAGTGCCTGTAATTGGGATC
The DNA here is from genome assembly GCA_023411775.1 of Bacteroidota bacterium. Lineage (GTDB taxonomy): Bacteria > Bacteroidota > Bacteroidia > Chitinophagales > Chitinophagaceae > Terrimonas_B. The sequence continues at coordinate 3,810 of JAEYOL010000183.1, forward strand.
CCCTGTTTCGTCAATTCTTCATATTCTCCAAGTGGAACCTTCCAAAGTAGTTTGCCAGTATTCAGGTCTACAGCGTTCAATGTTCCCCAGGGCGGCTTTATGCCGGGATATCCTTCATCGTCAAGAAACCGATGATAGCCGGTCATGTTGTAAGGAACTTCATCCAGGATGGATCGCTTTATGGGTTCACTTAACGATTGCGATCCTTTATCGCCTGTCTTTAAAAGAAAACTGGCTATCGCATCCTTTTCTACATTACTAAACATTTGAAACGCCGGCATATTATTTTTACCATTCTCAATCAACCGGGCAAGGTTTTTTTCATTGTATTTATTTTCAAGGCCGATCAGCGAAGGATAAGATCTTCCGTCACCTTTCAGATCGGGCCCGTGGCAGGACTGGCAATATTTACCATAAAGTGAATGTCCGAGGGAATTCAATGTGCTAAGAGTAGGGTTTATGACAGGTGCATCTACCATGGTCAAAGACCAGGGAAGTTCGCTGGAGTTCACATACATGATGCCGGACTCTATATCCACGGCCGCGCCGCCCCATTCGCCGCCACCGTCAAAGCCCGGGAATATCCATACGCCTTCTTTTGTGGGTGGGGCAAACATCCTGTTATCTTTTACTTTCCTGAATTTTTCAAGTAATGACGCATGCACTTCCGGGTTTCGGTCTGATAGATCAACTTCTGTAAATTCCTGACGTGCGAAAGGCTCGGGCAGAGTGGGAATAGGTTGTGTTGGCCAGGGTTCTTCTCCAGGCAGGGCTTCCATGGGAAAAGATTTTTCTTCAATGGAAAAAACAGGTTTACCATTGTCGCGATCAAAAACAAATATGTAACCATGCTTTGTGATCTGTGCGGCAACATCCCTTTTTTTACCATTTATTTCGATTGTTACCAGGTTGGGATTTGCTGCCAGGTCGCGGTCCCAGAGATCATGATGTACCACCTGGTAATGCCAGATATATTTTCCCGTGGCTGCATCAAGTGCAAGGAGCGAATTCCCAAAAAGGTTCTGCCCTTTGCGGAATCCTCCATAAAAGTCACCGCTTACCGATCCGGTGGGAACATACACTATACCACGCTTTTCGTCCAGCGACATCCCTGCCCAGTTATTGGCACCACCGAGTTTTTTCCAGGCCTCCTTATCCGGCCAGGTTTCATAACCTTTTTCACCCGGACGCGGTATTGTATGAAAAGTCCATTTCCGCTCACCCGTCAGGATATCAAAAGCGCGGATATCACCGGGTGCCGCATCGGCTGATTCCATCACACGACAACCCATGATCAGCGTGTTCTTGTAAATAACACCGGGCGTACTTGATACAATAAAGGGATTGTATGTACCGGGCTCGCGGTCGATATGATCCGCGAGGTCGATATAACCACGCCCGCCAAAACTGGTTACCGGCTTGCCATCGATAGCATTGACCGCAAATATTTTTGAACCTGCAGCATATAAAATCCTTTTGTCGGAAGCATCACTGTTTTGCCAGTACATCACACCGCGGTTTACCTTAAAATAAGCATAAGGATCTTTATTTGCGGTGGTATCCAGGGATGCGGGATGAAACTGCCATTTCAATTGGCCATCGCCAGCATCCAGGGCCAGCAGTGTTAGTCGGGGGGAAGTACCGTACAATATCCCGTCAACCATGATCGGGTTACATTGGTTTTGAGACCGGTTATTGCTGTCTTTATCGCCGGATGAATAGGTCCATGCCAATTTTAAAGAGGAAACATTATCAAGGTTGATCTGGTCGTTTGATGAATATCGGTTTCCCCCCGCCGAGCCCGCATAGGCTGGCCAGCCGCTATGATCTTTTTCGATTTTGGATTTACATTTAATAAGCGCAAGTGAGAGCAGGCAAAATAAAAATGTCCGGGCCATGAGCATGGTTTGACAGAAAGATAAGCAACCCTTCGCAGTTCGTAAAGACCGGGCCGCGGCGTCTACAGGACTTTTCTCTGGCGGTGCATGATAAAATAAGGTGACTATAATTTATATTCCGGTTTTTTAATAAAGCATGTTTTTATACCAGAAGTTGTAACATAAAAAAGCCCGGCTACCGGGCTTATATTTCAATTAATGGAGGAAAGTATTGTCTAACCAGATAAAAAATGTATCGGGACTCTACGCTACTGCCTTTTTCACTAAATCTGCCGCTTCACTGAGCAGGATCGCCGATTGCACTTTCAGGCCGCTTTCGTCGATCAGTTTTTTTGCCTCTTCCGCGTTAGTACCCTGCAGCCGAACGATGATGGGGATATTGATATTGCCGAGGTTTTTATATGCGTCAATCACACCCTGGGCCACACGGTCACAGCGAACGATGCCTCCGAAAATATTGATAAGAATAGCTTTTACCGCCGGATCTTTTAATATGATCTTGAAACCGGCTTCCACTGTTTGTGCGTTGGCGGTACCACCCACATCAAGGAAGTTGGCAGGCTCACCACCGCTTAGCTTGATCATATCCATGGTGGCCATCGCCAGTCCGGCGCCATTGACCATACAGCCTACATTGCCGTCTAGTTTTACAAAGTTTAGATTGTATTTACCGGCTTCCACTTCGGTAGGATCTTCTTCTGTTACATCCCTCAAAGAGGCCAGGTCAGCATGACGCATCAGGGCATTGTCGTCGAGATTCATCTTACAATCTACTGCTACGATCTTATTATCAGCTGCCTTGAACAAAGGATTTATTTCAAGCATGCTGCAGTCAAGACCTACATATGCATTGTATAAATTGGTAACAAACTTCACGCAGTTCTTGAATGCCTCACCACTAAGACCCAGGTTAAACGCGATCTTCCTGGCCTGGAAGCCCTGCAATCCACCTGAAGGGTGAACCCATTCTTTAAATATTTTTTCAGGGGTATCATGAGCTACGTCTTCAATATTCATTCCTCCCTCGGTGCTGTACATGATCACATTTTCACCCCTGGCGCGATCCAACAGGATGGACAGGTAAAATTCTTTGCGGTCGCTGGGCCCGTCATAGTACATATCCTGCGCTACCAGTACTTTGTTGACTACTTTTCCAGCCGGGCCGGTTTGCAGGGTTACCAGTGTTCCGCCCAGGATCTTCTTCGCAATATCAGCAACGTCTTCCAGGTTCTTGCCCACCTTTACACCATTGATACCGGTTTCTTTTACAGTGCCTTTTCCACGTCCACCGGCATGTATCTGCGCTTTTACAACAGCGAAATTGCTGCCGTATTGGGTCTTGATCTGTCGGTAGGCTTCTTCCGCTTCATGTACAGATGCGCAGGCAAAACCTTCCTGAACGGGGACATTATATTTTTTTAAAAGTTCTTTAGCTTGGTATTCATGCAGGTTCATGGTGAAAAAAATTTTTGCGAAGATAATGTTTTGAGCCGGGAGACGTCAGCCAGGTTTTGGGATGTTTAAAGATAAGGTTGATGCAAAAGTGATCAAGGTGAAAATCGTCCGATAGGCAGTAGTACTGGCCGATAGCTGATCCTTTTCTATAATCTTCCCATCTTCCCGCCTCCCGGGTAATACAAGCTTTTAGATCGTCTCACCCCATATTATGAAACACTTTTTGCACGTCCTCATCCTGCTCCAGTCGTTCAATCAGTTTGCTGACATCTTCTGCCTGTTCATCGCTGACGGGTACCGTGGTGGAAGGTATCCATTCGAGTTCGGCGCTGATAGGAGTTAGGCCATTGTCTTCAAGGGCTTTTTGCATATTACCAAAATCAGTAAAGCCTGCCCTGATCACCAGGATATCCTCTCCATTCTCACCTGTGCTTTCTCCCAGTTCTTCCAGGCCAAAGTCAATCAATTCAAGTTCCAGTTCTTCTGCATTTAAACCCTCCGGCTTCAACTTGAAAACTCCCATTTTTTTGAACTGGAACGCCACACTTCCGCTATTGCCCAGTGCGCCACCGCCTTTATTAAAATGTGATTTTACGTTGGCAACGGTTCTCACATGGTTGTCGGTAGCCGTTTCTACCAGGATGGCAACCCCATGTGGGCCATAACCTTCGTAGAGGATCTCCTCATAGTTTTCCATCTCCTTGCCCTGCGCACGCTTGATGGCGGCTTCTACGCGGTCTTTGGGCATATTTACCGCCTTGGCATTTTGAAAACAACGGCGTAATGCGGGATTGGTCGCCGGGTCGGGACCACCGGCCTTTACAGCAATAACGATCTCTTTCCCGATCCGTGTAAACTGCTTGGCCATACGATCCCAGCGGGCAAACATCGTCGACTTGCGAACTTCAAAAATCCTTCCCATCGTAAATATTAGTATTTAAATTTTAATTGCTATGATCTGGTCGGGTTGCAAATTTAGGATAATGACCTAAAACGAAAAAGGGACAACACTTCTAAGTATCGTCCCTTCTCGGTGGTTACAAGCTCGTGATTTATTATTTCGACATTAGTTTTTTCACAAACACTCCAAGGTGTACTGCTGCAAATACCAGCGAGATATAAAGCAGTGTTTTATCAGCATCGAAACCAACAGCTACCTGGTGTAAGAAACCCACGACAATCAACAGGCCCGCAAGTGCCAACCCGGTATAATGGGCGATCTTCAAACCCTTTCTGTTGTCGGCGCCTCCCAGGTGACTGTTCTTAGCACCATAAACCAGGTAGATATCGAGACCGATTAACATCCAAACCAACAGGCGGATCCAGGTATCCATGGGAAGGAATACCATCATAAATAAACAGGTAGCAATACCGAGAATGGGTACCAGCGGCACCAGTGGCGTACGGAATGCCCTTGGTATCTCCGGCATTTTTTTACGCATAACCAAAATTCCGATACAAACCAGGATAAAGGCAAAAAGTGTCCCGATACTGGTCATTTCTCCAACGACACGTGCAGGTACGAAAGCGGCAAATGCGCTCACAAACAACATGAACAACAGGTTGTTTTTAGCAGGTGTTTGTGTTTTGGGATTAACACTCGAGAAGATCTTTGGTATCAAACCATCTTTACTCATACTATAGAAAACGCGGCTTTGGCCCATCAGCATCACCAGGATCACAGAAGCGTAACCTGCGAGAATAGCTACAATGATCGCCCTGTTCAACCACGGATAATCCGGTTGAATGACACCAGCAGCATCAGGCTGACCCATATGCTCGATTGCAACAGCCACAGGGGCGATCGCATCAGAAGGATCAGCGCCCAGGAAGGTCTTGTAGTTGGCAACACCGGTCATTACATGTGCAAACAATAAATATAAAACCGTACAGATGGCCAGTGAACCCAGGATACCGATCGGCATATTTCTTTTTGGATTTTTGGTTTCCTGAGCCGCGGTACTTACTGCGTCAAATCCAATGTATGCAAAGAATACAATAGCCGCTGCCCGTATCACACCACCCATACCGTGGTTGAAGAAGCTTTCATGACCGGGTTCGGTAGACGGGATGAGGTAAGGGTCATAATTGCTTGAATCGATATACTGCCATCCAAGAATGATGAAAGTCAACACAACTGCTACTTTCAGGAATACGATGATCGCGTTTACAAAGGCGCTCTCCCTGGTACCTTTTATCAGCAGCAGGCTCATCAATACTATGATAAACACAGCGGGCAGGTTTATGATCCCGCCATCCCAGGGGCCTACGATCAGTTCCTGGGGTAATGTAATATCAAAGCCTTTTAAAAATTTAACGAGGTAACCGCTCCAGCTAATCCCCACGGTTGCGGCACCAACTGCGTATTCCAGCACCAGGTCCCAGCCGATGATCCAGGCAATAAATTCTCCCATCGTGGCATACGAATAGGTATAAGCGCTGCCGGCAACTGGTATCATGGATGCGAATTCGGCATAACACAATCCGGCGAAAAGGCAACCTAATGCAGCAACAACAAATGAAATGGTAATAGCAGGTCCCGCATGATTTGCAGCTGCCATACCGGTAATGGAAAAAAGCCCTGCTCCAATAATGGCACCGATACCTAGTGCTACCAGTCCTGCGCCTCCTAATGTTCTTTTAAGTGTATGTGTGCCTGTTTCTTCTGCCTCACTCAACAAGGCGTTCATAGGCTTTCTGACGAATAAACTCATAAATAGATTAATTGTGGTTTTGCGTATTCTCTAAGCAAAGAGGACTAAAAATAGGTGGAAAAATAGGGATTTCTGCCAATAATGAACAAAAAGATTTCTTAACGTGTTAGCCCTAAACCAATTCGGGTAAATTGCAGAAATTTAAAAGTAAACCTTTAGTTTTGAGGCTTTACCATAGCATGTTATATGAATAAACGAAAGGCCGGTCTGCTTTCACTCTTCCTGTTTACCGTCGTTGCAATCATTCATTTTCTTTCCATGAAAAACTGGGTAAGTATACCGGACAATATACTTGCCATCTCGCGTTGGATATTTGTTGCCAGCCTGGTTTTATTTGCTGTTTATAAACGTTCGCTCACTACCTGGATCCTGACTGCAATGGCCATGGGTGTTGAGATTGGACTTGATTTCCGCGAATTCTCGCAAAATCTTTCGTTTCTCAGTACCATATTCCTTCGGCTGGTAAAAACGATCGTTGCACCATTACTCTTTGCGACCCTGGTCGTGGGTATCGCCAGCCATTCCAACCTGAAACAGGTGGGCCGCATGGGATGGAAATCGCTTTTGTATTTCGAAGTGGTTACCACCATCGCTTTGGTGCTGGGCCTGATCTTTATCAACATTACCAAAGCAGGCACTGGTATCGAAGTGCCTGAGGGTCTTTTAAAGGAATTACCCGAGCCAGTTATCAAGACCTGGAAGGATCATATCATAGATATATTCCCCGAAAACATTATCAAATCCATTTACGAAGGCAATGTGTTGCCCATCGTGGTGTTCAGCGTGATATTCGGGATCGCCCTGGCCTTGCTGAATGAGCATAAGAAAAAGCCAATGCTTGATTTCGCCGAGAGCCTGGCAGAAACCATGTTCCGCTTTACCAATATCATCATGTATTTTGCTCCTTTTGGCGTCGGCGCGGCGATTGCTGTTACCGTAGGGCATTTGGGTATTGATATATTAAAAAATCTTGGATTATTACTTGTTACGCTATACCTGGCGCTGATCAGCTTTGTGTTGCTGGTATTACTGCCGGTTGCTTTGTTTATCGCGAAAATACCGGTGAAGCAATTTATTAAGGCCATTCGTGAGCCTGTTTCGATAGCGTTTGCCACCACCAGTTCCGACTCAGCGTTGCCAAAGGCACTGGAGAACATGGAAAAATTTGGGGTGCCGCGAAAGATCGTGTCTTTTGTAATTCCCACGGGGTATACGTTTAATCTCGATGGAACTACTTTGTATCTTTCGCTGGCTTCAGTTTTTGTGGCGCAGGCTGCGGGTATGAATCTTAGTTTTGGCGAGCAATTGCTGATCGGCCTTACGCTGATGCTTACCAGTAAGGGTGTGGCGGCTGTGCCGCGAGCTTCACTGGTGATACTAATCGCGACCGCCAATACCTTTAATTTTCCTCTTTGGCCTATCATGGCGATATACGGCATCGATGAACTGATGGACATGGCACGTACCTCGGTAAACGTGATCGGTAATACACTGGCCAGTTGCGTTATTGCCAGGTGGGAAGGTGAATTTGATGATCAGAAAGCATTGGCTTTTAGTGAAGGTGAAGCCGATGCAATTGTTGGATAAAGCGTGTTTTCAATTTTTAAAAAACGGAGTTAAATATAACATGGAAAGTCTTTTGCATATTCTTCTACTGGAGAGTGGTGGTTTTATCCAGCGATTTATCGAATGGATCATAAACAATGGTGGACTTTACTTTTTGCTTTTAGTAGTCTTTGCCGAAACAGGCTTATTTGTCGGGTTCTTTTTGCCCGGCGACTCATTGCTTTTTGCTGCAGGAATATTTATGGGACGTCTTGTCAACCAGCTGGCTGGTCTGCCGGCCGATACATCGCAGCCATTTGGTTTTTATCATATTGCTATTATCCTGATGGTGATCGTGGCGTCGGTGTTGGGCAACCTTGTGGGGTATTGGTTTGGGAACAAGACCGGCCCACTATTGTTCGAGCGCAGGGACACCTGGATCTTCAAAAAGAAACATCTCTTCAAAGCAAGGGATTTTTATGATCAATACGGGAAGGCAACCATTTTTCTCGCCAAGTTTCTACCGATTATTCGCACATTCGCTCCCATTGTTGCAGGGATCGTAAAAATGTCGAGGCCACACTTTATTTTTTACAATATCGCAGGCAGTCTCGCCTGGGTATGTTCTATGATGCTGGGCGGATTCTTCCTGCAAACCTGGGTGGAAAAGAGATTTGGTTATAGCCTCAAGGATCATATCGAGGCTATTACAATTGTCATTATCCTGATCACAACCTTACCAGTATTGTATAAATTGTTTTTTGCCAAAAAGCCCGTGGTTCCACCACCTACAGATACGAATGTAAATTCCTGAGCCGTGATGCAGCCATCCAAAACCAACTCTGTTCTCAGCGTAGCTGTTATCGTGGCTGCCCTGGGATATTTTGTAGACATCTACGATCTTTTATTGTTTGCCATCATAAGAATTGAGAGCCTAGGTGACCTGGGACTAACTTCCGCACAGATCACAACGGATGGCGAAGCGATTTTGCAATGGCAAATGTGGGGACTATTACTGGGAGGTATTATTTGGGGAGTGATGGGAGATAAGCGGGGAAGGCTGAGTGTATTGTTCGGATCCATCGTTTTGTATTCCGTCGCCAATATCGCCAACGGTTTTGTGGAAACAGTAGACCAATACAAATGGATACGTTTTGTCGCTGGTCTGGGACTGGCAGGAGAACTGGGTGCAGGCATCACACTCGTCTCGGAGCTCACCGCCAAAGAGAAAAGGGGTATTGCCACTTCACTTGTGGCGGGGATTGGACTTACCGGCGCGGTTGTCGCGTTTGTGATGAAAGAAAACTTTCACTGGCGAACCTGTTATTTCATTGGCGGTGGACTTGGATTGCTGTTATTGATCCTCCGTGTCAGTGTTTTTGAGTCGGGCATGTTCCACGATGTAAAGAAACAGCATGTACAAAGAGGTAACTTTTTCATGTTGTTCAATAAGGGAGAACGTTTCAAACGATATGTGGTAAGCGTACTTATTGGTCTTCCTACGTGGTTTGTGATCGGAGTACTAGTGGCGTTCTCCAGTGAGTTTGGGAAATGGTTTGGGATCAAAGAAGCCATCGATCCCGGCAAGGCCATTATGTATGCATACGCCGCCATTTCGGTGGGAGATATATTGATAGGATTCGTGAGCCAGTGGCTACGGAGCAGGAAAAAAGCCCTTTATCTTTTCTTCGGCATTACTGCCTTATTTATGCTGCTGTTTTTTACCGTTCAATGGAATGGCAGTGCGAACGGCATGTATTGGATCTGTGCCGGGCTTGGCTTTGGTACGGGTTTCTGGGCCATTTTTGTAACGATGGGAGCAGAGCAGTTTGGAACCAACCTGCGCGCTACGGCGGCAACCACTATCCCGAATATGGTAAGAGGTATGCTGGCGATTTTTATACTTCCACTTTTCCAGTGGCTGCGCGCCATGGACGGGGTGGGATATGTGAAAGGCGGGATCTACGCCGCTATGATCATCATGGCTATCTCCATCGTAGCGATTGTGATGTCAAAAGAGACCTTTGGTAAAGACCTCAACTTTGTAGAAACATAATCAGCGTTACCTGAGGGGGAATTATCATGAAGACAGTTTCTATCATAATTATAAACTTTAATACCTCTGACGTCACGCTCAAATGCATAGAAACCTTAATACGGTATTTCCCGCATCGTGATCTTAACCCGGAGGTAATATTAGTAGACAATAACTCGGTTTACGAAGATTACGAAAATCTAAGAAAGGGATTAGCGGAAAAATACAACACTGTTAAACTGATCAGGCGAAAGGTAAACGCGGGATTCGCAGGAGGTAATATGACTGGTTTTGAATATGCAAACGGCGACTACATAATACTCGTAAATAATGATGTATTCTTTACGCATGATATTTTTACGCCCTCGGTTGCTTATCTCGACAGGCATAGCGATGTTGGTGTGTGTGGCGGACTTCCGATCCTCGAAAACGGGAACAGGATACCACCATTTGGACATAATGAAACCTTTCTGTACAAGCTTTTGGGTAACTGGCTATATGAAAAGCTAGTGCCCGGGGTTGCGAAGAAGGAGAAAGAGTATACCGAGCCAACAGAAGTGGATTATGTGCCGGGATGTTTTATGGCTTTCAGAATTGATGTTTTCAGGAATATCGGGGGGCTTGATGGCAATATTTTCCTTTACTATGAAGAAATGGATATTTCGGAGCGGTTGCGAAAGATAGGATTAAAGACAATGTATGTTCCAGGAATGGAATATATCCATGCCACGGGTTCCAGTACCAGTCGAAACCTCAGCAGGAAAAAGGAGTTAATTATCTCGAACCTGTATGTTGTACGAAAAAACCACGGTTATCTTCAATACCTGTTGTTGAAGGTCTTTTTTATGATCGTTTATTTTTTGAAGGCCTTGGTGAAGTGGCGATATTTTAAACTGTGGTGGGTGATCATGACGATGGGCAGTCCCTTAGCGCATTCGATGCGTCACGAGCAAAAAATATCTGACCGGTAAAGAAAATAGGGATTATTGCTTCGATAGATATTTGTCTATGCCTGCTTCCGCAAACGTCAGTTTATTGAGTTTGGTTTGCTTTTCCAAAAACTCATTCTGGTGTACGTTTTCCCTCGATTTGTAATCGTGATCCAGGTGATAACAGACAGCGCTATACACAAGTCTTTTAGCTTTTAGTCCCACGTTGTGAAAACGCAGGGCCAGTTCCGAATCCTCGATACCCCATCCAAACATTTGCTCGTTGAACCCGTTAACCCTGATAAGATCAGCTTTCCAGTAAGAAGTATTGCAACCCCGGAGTTTAGGGGATATCTCGTCGAAGTCTTTTCTTTTTTCGGCAATACGCAGGTAGCGAACACGGCGGAACCGGTTTTTTATCCCTCTTGAAAAAAAGTGAAAATGGATCTTCTTCTTTTTCAAAACGGCAGGCACATAAGATTTTTTCACGTGCACACGGGTGCCAAATAAATAGTATCCCTTGTTGGCAAAATGAAGGTGGTCGCGGACGAAATCCTTATGAAGAAAAATGTCACCGTCAATCTGTATGATATAATCGCTTTTTGACTGCGCGATGGCTTTGTTTAGGATGATCGCTTTACGCCAGCCTTTGTCTTCATGCCAAACGTGGATCAGTGGTACTGGAAATTTCTTCGAATACCTTTCAATCAGCTCTTTGGTGGCAGGTCCGGATCCATCATCTGCAATGATCACTTCTGATGGAAGTGTGGTTTGGATCAGTACGCTGTCGAGGATCAGTTCCAATGCTTCCGGGTAATTATAAGTAACAATGATCAGTGAACAGGAAACAGCCACGTGTTGAGTTTATAAGATGAATAAGGATATTTTATTAGCCCGTAAATATATAAAAATAAGCAGGAGTTGCGCCATGGCGGGCGCCCTCCGAAGATTTTTCAGGTTTCATCCAACTCTCGTTATTTTTGTTTCTAAATTGATCTTATGGACATTTCTAAAGCGGCAGAGATTTTCCGTCAGAGTATATCGGACTATCATCTTAGTGATGATGTGGATACCGTGATGAAAAATCCATATACATCTGGCAGCATCGAAAACCTGCTCTATGAGAAAAACTGGATCGACACGGTACAATGGCATTTGGAAGATATTATTCGTAATCCCGAAATTGACCCCGCGGAAGCGCTGGTGATCAAAAGAAGGATCGACTCATCCAACCAGAAAAGAACAGACCTTGTTGAATATATTGACAGCTGGTTCCTGGAGCAATACAAGGATGCTAAAATTCAACCCGGTGCCACGATCAATACAGAGAGCCCGGCCTGGGCTATAGACCGCTTATCCATCCTGGAGTTAAAGATTTATCACATGAAAGCGGAAGTTGATAGAACTGATGCCGATCCTGCCCACATCCAGAAATGCCAGCAAAAGTTGGATGTATTGCTCACCCAGCACACCGACCTAAGTACAGCCATACAGCAACTATTGGATGATTACCGGCAGGGAAAGAAGTACATGAAAGTTTACAGGCAAATGAAGATGTACAATGATGAAAGTCTCAACCCGGTGCTGTACGGTTCGAAAAAATAGTTGATTGCAAACTCCTTCACATATTGTCGTATTCCGTTTTTCAGCACTAGGTGATGTAGCCATGACAGTCCCGGTCTTGAGATGTTTACTTAATCAATACCCAGGGCTGCGTATCACTGTAATTTCCCAGGCATTTTGCAAGCCTTTATTTGACGATATAGAAAGACTTGATTTTTATGGTGTGGATTTTAAAGAACAGTATAAAGGAGTATGGGGATTGAGAAATTTGAGCAAAAAGATCAGGGAGGAGATTCCTTTCGACGCCGTTGCAGACCTGCACAATGTGATCAGGTCAAAGCTGCTACGTTTTTTTCTTCGTCCTGACAAAATCGCCGTTATTGATAAGGGGCGGAAGGAGAAGGCTTCATTAACCCGGCCTCGTGGCAAACAATTGCGACCATTAAAAACGGGTTTTCAGCGATATGCTGATGTTTTTGCCGCGCTTGGCTATCCGGTTAACGTGGTGGTGGAAGCGGGGATAAGGCATACGGAAATGACAGAAGGTGTATTTCCTTTTGCAAAACAGTCAGGCGAAAAGGTAATTGGAGTCGCCCCATTTGCGAAACATGCGACCAAACTCTATCCCTTGGAAAAAATGCGTGAAGTCGTCACGACACTTGCAGGGGAAGGGTATAAAATTTTGTTGTTTGGCTCTAAACAGGAGGCTGCTGTATTGGAGGAATGGTCAAAGCTTAGTGAGAATATCTTTTCGATGGCCGGCAGGTACAGTTTTAAAGATGAACTGGGACTGATCTCGCAGCTTGACCTAATGGTCAGTATGGATTCCGCAAATATGCATCTTGCATCTTTATTTGGTGTGCCGGTTGTTTCGATATGGGGAGGCACTCATCCTTTTCTTGGATTCTATGGGTGGGGCCAGCCTTATGACTATGCGATACAGGAGGATCTTCCCTGTCGGCCTTCATCTGTTTTTGGCAACAAGCCGTGTCCTCAACACGGCGCCCAGGGATGTATGCAGGGAATTACACCTGAAATGATCGTGGAAAAAGTCAAACAGGTTCTGCGGTCCTGATATCTTCCAGGAAAACCTTGAGTTTGTTTTTCATCAGTTCAAAGGAGAGTTTATTGTAGTACTCCGCATATTGTTTTTTGATCTTGTAGGGATCATAATTTTCCGGGTAGAGTTCCGGGTAGTAATCCTGGATATGCACCGCTACATGTTTGTTTTCGTCGACCAGCATATCCCAAAGCGTCTTTGGGATCCATGGGCAAAAGACGGAAAATGTTGGTATGCCTAAAGCCTTGGCCATATTCACTGCGCCGCCCTCATTACCGATTAAGGCTTTACAATGTTTCAATATCGACACAAATCCTCTAAGACCCGGGGCATATAAGTCAAAGACTATTCTACGCTGTGTTTCTGGTTTGCACAAATCAAAAATGATGCGCGCCTCTTCTTTTTGCGAGGGCAGGTAATTAAATAACAAAGCAAGATCGGTTTTGGAGGCGATATAATCAATCATTTCGGCCATAACGGGTGGCGGAAGGCTTTTTGATTCACTACTACCGAGCACACTAATCATTACCACATGCTGACCGGTAGACAGGTACTGCTGTAAAGTATTTAAGCCTTCTTCTGTTTCCTTTTCTGTCAGGTATATTTTAGGAAAATGGATGGGAGCGATTTGTCCCGTAACCATAGCCGCCAGTTCGAGGCGAAATAGCAGGGCTTCATTACTGGTCCCTTTAACGGTGGCTACCGTATGTGTATAAAAAAACCTGGTGTACCATTTTTTCTTACCTATTATTTTTGCCGCTTTGCTAAAAGTGGAAATGATAATACTTTCCCATTTGCCATAGGCATCGATCACAACATCATATTTATTCTTTGCTAATGTTCTACCAAAATCAGAGAGAGCAAAAACGGTCTTGTATTTTGTTTTGTCAAAGGCGATGACCTTGTCGATGTAAGGATTATGCAACAGGATGTCGGTTGTATTGCTATGTACCAGGTAATGTACTTCAGCGGTCGGGTACGTTAATTTTATCGCCTGGCAAATCACAGTGCTTAACAATACGTCACCTGTCATTTTCTGTTGAATAACAAGAATCTTCATATAACTTAATAAAGTAAATACATCCCGAATGGCTGCGGATCCAGGCATTGAATGTTGTAGCCATTTTTTTAACCAAGCCCATTTTCAAATGCAGGCGCTATCATTGGAAAATTAAAGTTAATGGTATCGAAGGTATAATGTATAGAGAAGTGGGAATTTTTACCCATATAAAAAGAAAGGTTGAAGCCACCGGACGGCCTCAACCTTTAAACATGAGAAAAAGAATTTTTTAGAATAGCGTTGCTATTTTTTGCCACCAGGGCTTTTCTTTTTTGGGGAAAAAAAGCGGGTAGGCTGTGTATGCCTGAATTTCCTGGAGAATTTCTAGTTCCAGCAGCGACCTTTCCTCGGGCGTCAATTGCTCTTCGGATGAAGTGCATGACAGCCAGGTTTGTATTTGCCGTGTTTCGGCAGGGTGAGATTCGCCATTGATGTAACGCTGCAATTTTCGATGTAGAATTTCCGATTTCATTGATACTAATTTTTGGGATAAGACAGAAGGTTGATGATTGATAATTTATTGGTAAATGACTGCAATAGCCATTTTACTGTCGATAACGTAGTTTGAGCGGCCATGCCGTTTTGCCCAGTTTGCTGGCGGATCAATTCCGAACGCGTATTGATCACGGTGTACTTCCCTGAAATGGGTTTCCTCGCTGCAAGCAAAGACTCAACACTGAATTCCTGCCCAAACCTTTTTTCAATGATCTCATGTGCACCTGGTTGTTCCAGTTTTTCGCTGAGTGATTTTACAACCAGCTTTCTTACCTCTGCGTACAGGTGTTGTGAGAGAGAAAATGAAACGGGTAAAGAGTGCCGTTGTTCCCACAGTTCGATAAATATGGTTCGGACAATTTTTTTCGCGTCAGCGGGCGATTGAAGTTTGCGGACACTGTAGCGATAAAGACTGTGCCAATAGTGTCGATAGAGTTCTTCGAAAGCTTCCGTGTCATCAAGAACAAGACGGTCAACTAGTGACTGATCGGGTGTTAAGATCCTGCTCATAGGGGTACATTTAAAAGTTAAACAATTCAGGGTATTGGAATTGTTTTCGCAGGAGATCGTGAGATTTTAAAAAAAGTTTCTCGGAGGAAATGGAATTTTGAAAAGGATGTTTCTCGCAGGATAGTACCCGGGACTACCGGGATAAGAGGAATGAACTGAATGCTAAACTAAACATCTTGTTTTAACCTTGCAAGTATTTGAAATGTTTAGTTGTACACATGGGGAATCTACGATTTACACGATAATTAATTGTATCTAAACAGGATACAAGAATAACACTGGTGTGGATATTTTAAAGGAATGGTAAAATCGTATTTATCCGATTGGCTTTTATTACATAATCTCACTTAATTCAAGCCAGCGTAGTTCTTTTTCATCGAGTAGCCTGGTGATCTCTCCAATTCGTACAGAAAGTTTTTGTAGTTCATCAAAGCTGGTTTGGCTATCACTCAACTTTAATGTGACAGATTCTTTTTCGCAGGTGAGATCCGCTATTTCTTTTTCCAGTTGTTCAAATTCTCTTTTTTCTTTAAAGGAGGGCTTTCTTTTTTCGGGCTGGTTTGCTTTTTCCGGGGTAGTCTGTTCCTGCCTGGTTTCGTTACGGGTTTCGGTGGAGGCCGATTCTTTTTCCCTAAGCCAATCGCGGTATTGGGAATAGTTGCCGGGAAAATCCTGTATCACACCCTCGCCTTCAAACACAAAGATGTGATCGACGAGTCGATCCATGAAGTAGCGGTCGTGACTCACGATTACCAGGCAACCGGGAAATTCACCCAGGAAATTTTCCAGTACACCCAGTGTGGGGAGGTCAAGATCATTGGTGGGTTCGTCGAGTACCAGGAAATTTGGATTGCGGAATAAAACGGATAGCAGGTGTAAGCGTCTTTTTTCACCTCCACTTAGTTTACTAATAAAGGTGTATTGCTTATCCGGATCGAAAAGAAAAAGCTGCAGGAATTGTGCGGCGCTAAGGGTGCCACCACTCGCCAGGGGGAAATGTTCTGCTATATTTTTTACGTATTCAATTACACGCTGGTCCTGTTTTACAACCAGTCCCTGTTGGGAAAAATTGCCAAACACAACAGTATCTCCAATATTGATCTTGCCACTATCAGCATTTTCAAGACCCTGGATGATATTAATAAAAGTCGATTTACCTGCCCCGTTCTTGCCAACTATTCCGATGCGGTCGCCTTTTTTAAAAGTGTAGTCAAAACCTTTGAGGATTATTTTGTCGCCAAAACTTTTATAGACTTTTTTTAATTCGATAACCTTGCCACCCAGCCGGTTCATCTTCATTTGGAGTTCGAGCTGCTGGTCTTCTATGCGCTTCTTTGCTTTCTTCTCCACCTCATAAAAATTATCCTGGCGACTTTTACTTTTCGTGGTACGTGCACGGGGTTGTTTACGCATCCATTCCAGTTCTTTTCGATAGGTGTTTTTTGCCTTTTCAATACTGGCAGATTCACTTTCGATCCTGGCCGTTTTTTTCTCGAGGTAATTTTGATAGTCACCCTTGTAGACATAAAGGCTGCTGTTATCCATTTCCCAGATCTCATCACACACCGCATCCAGGAAATAGCGATCGTGCGTCACCATCAGCAATGTAACGTTCTCTTTGTTCAAATAATTTTCCAGCCATTCCACCATATCCACATCCAGGTGGTTAGTGGGTTCGTCCATGATCAATAAAACGTGTTTGTGTTCAAAGCCAATATCGATCAGTGTCTTCGCCAGTGCCACTCTTTTGCGCTGGCCTCCACTTAGGGAATTGACAGGCTGGTTTAGGTGATGAATTTTTAGTTTGCCCAGTACCTGTTTCACCCGTGCGTCGAAATCCCAGGCACCCAGGTCGTCCATTTTCTGGATCGCAGCATTAAGTATTGCCGGGTCTGTTTCCTGGTCGAGCGATTCAAATTCCTTGATTGCATTGATTACCGGGTGATCATGAAAAAATATATTGTCGAGCACAGAGAGAGCCTCGTTAAATACCGGTTCCTGCTCGAATAAAGCCACATCTACATCTTTGTTGATCCATACCGTACCGCTGTCAGGTGTTTCTTTGCCAGCCAGGATTTTCAGCAAAGTCGATTTACCTATGCCATTTCTTGCTACCAGGGCAATCTTGTCGCCTTCTTCTATATGAAATGAAATATTGTCGAATAAAGGTTGTATACCATAGCTTTTTGCGAGATTTTCAACCGAAACATAATGCATGCGGCAAAGATACTGCTATAACGGACAAGCACTTAACCGGACTGGGAGCCGACTGCAGATTATGGCATAATTTTTCTATTACATGGAAAAAAGATATGACGAACAATATTGTTGAAGCTATTCAACAGAAATTGGGTTATCCGCCCCTGGCGAAGGTGGATCCCAATATCCAGGAGACGACGGGGAATTTCCAGAAAAGTGTGGAACAAAAACTGGCGCAGTCTGCCATACCCGTAGTGTTAGCGGGATTCTTTAGCTTCACCCGCACTGATAAAGGTTGCAGGACAATCATTAACGCAGAAAAAGGAACAAACTGGCTGGAGAAAATTTTTGGCGATGATCAAAAAAGGGCTGTGGAGAAAGTTGCCCAATATGCTGGCGTAACTAACGAAGAAGCAGAGATAGATATGGAGCAGGCCTCCCGGGAAGCTTACCAGATTCTCCATGACGCCGCCGGTGAGAAAAAATCAGTTGAAAAGTTAAGGTCATTTATGAGTCATCAGCGGCATAATATCCTGGTATACTTACCTGCGGCGATGCAGCTTGGCGATCTTTTGCACGATAATGCTATGGATGACAGGACTAATAAAATGGAAGGCCCCGTATCCAGCTTTATGCATAAAATTGAGGACAGGTTGTCCGGTGGCGGTTCTTAAGGAATTACTTTGCGGAGAAAAAGATAACCAGGCAAATCATAACAACAATACATAATATAACCCAGACCTTTGCCCTTTCCCAGGACTCTGCCCGGTGTTGCTGTCGGAGGTACTGAGCAATCTTAAGAGGGATGGTTTTGTCAAGGGTCTCGATTTTTTCCAGTCGACCGGCCAGGGGAATCAACAACCGTGTGGGAAGTCCCCTGGCTGCTTTTAGCGTCGTCTTTACGATCTCCTCATTGATATGATGTTCCTGAAAGGAATTGACGGTATAAATATGCTCATCCGAAATCAACTGGCAAATCCGGTCATAGACTCCCTGGTGATGAGCGCGGTTGGCATCGAGTTGTGCTACATAGCGGTCAAGCTCCAGCATTTTTTTTAAAACAGTGACCGGATTAATGACCTCATCAACGGGTTTACGTCCCATACTCTGCTCATACCAACGCTGTTGCAGGTAGTTATCTTTCCTGGTGGGATTGCTTAGTGTTTCATAAGCTTCTTTGATCTCGGCAAATTTTGCTGCTGCATAGCGGTCGTTGCCCTGCTTATCGGGGTGATAAACCTGGGCCAGCCTGCGAAATGCTTTTTTAACCTCTTCACCTGTAGCAGAAGGAGGTAATTCAAGAATGCTATAGTAATCCTTTACTTCCAAAAAATTGCAAGTTACAGAATGCCGGCTATAGGATCAATGGGGAAAAGTTATGTGGATTGTGTTAAAATGTTTTCTTCTTCCCTTCCGTCCCGATAGCTATCGGGATCCCGGCAAAAAAAAGATTTGGGTTGAAGTTTATTTCAGGTGTTTACCAAAAAATTCGATGGTGCGCTGCCATGCCAGTTTTGCCGCCGCTTCATCGTAACGGGTCGGGGCTGTATCATTATGAAATGCATGGTTGACTTTCTCATACAGGTATTGCTCATAAGTAACACCTGCTTTTTTTAACGCTTCTTCATATGCTGCCATACCGGCGTTAATTCGTTCATCAAGACCGGCATAGTGCAGTTGGACTGCAGCTTTTATTTTTGGTACGTCTTCCAGTTTTGCCTGCCTGCCATAAAATGCTACCGCAGCTTTTAGCTTAGGCACGTGTACAGCGAGGTTGTTGGCCATTGCGCCACCCCAGCAAAATCCCACGCAGCCAAAGTTGCCGTTTGTATCCTGGCGTGATTCGAGATAGGGGAAAGCATTCACAAAATTTTCGAGGCTCTCTTCGGCTTTTAGCTGTTGAAATTTTGCACGCGCTTCATCGTCGTTTGCAGGTGTACCGCCCAGGGGAGAAAGTGCATTAGGTGCGATTGCAAGGTACCCGGCGGTTGCGGCGCGGCGCGCAACATCTTCGATATGTGCATTTAAACCACGGTTTTCGTGGATCACAACCACAGCTGCATATCTTTTTTCTTCTTTGGGCCGGGCTACATATGCCTGCATATCACCATTCACACCGCGATAACTAACCCGCTCGGTAAATAAGTCCTGGTCCGATGTTATCGCTGCCTTCGCGCCGTTTACTTCTATAAAAGGTAGAATCGCTAATGCAGCCGTCATGCTTCCTGTGATGACTGATAACCGCTGGAGAAATTCATTTCTGGATAGCGGTTTGTGGGTATATTCATCATACAGTGTGATAATACGCTGGTCCATATCGCAGATTTTTGTTCTATGAAGTTAAGGATTCGAATGTTAAAAAAATTTACCAAAAGTTTTCACAACAATGGGCAATAACACGATTGGGTGCAACCAGGTGGCATATGAATAGCTCATATTTGTAGTGGAAATGATTCCTGCTATTTGAAAACTATTAAATTTATTTACATGAAACACCTTCCCGCGATAATAAGCCTCACAGTATCCATGCTGCTGATAGGCTCATTAAAGAATACTGCATCGGCGCAAAGAGTGGGTGTGAGTATTTCTTACCAGACTTTTTATGATGAACTGAGTCCCCATGGACGCTGGATAGACTACCCAGAATACGGATACGTTTGGGCGCCAAACCTGGGTCCCGATTTTCAACCCTACAGCACAGGAGGTCACTGGGTGTGGTCGGATCAGTATGAATGGATGTGGGTCTCTAATTATTCCTGGGGCTGGGCACCCTTTCACTATGGCCGCTGGTTTCACGATCCTTTCTATGGTTGGATGTGGGTGCCGGGGTATGATTGGTCACCAGCCTGGGTAACCTGGAGAACAGGTGGGGATTATTATGGATGGGCGCCGATAAGGCCTGGTATAAATATCAGCATTGGTTTTGGCAGTTACTATCCGCCATCCAACTACTGGTGCTTTGCCCCCCGACGCTATATCGCTTCAAGAAATATCCATAATTACTATATCGACAGGAGCCGCAATACCACCATTATTAATAATACTACGATCATCAACAATTACGGTAACCGGAATAATGTTTTCGTAAATGGTCCGCGCCGTAATGAAGCAGAACGTTATGCAGGTAGCATCAGGCCGGTAAGGTTCAGAGAAACAGACAGACCTGGCGGAAGAAATTTCCGTAATAACCAGGTGACTGTATACAGGCCGCAGATACAACGTGAAAATAACCGTGATATCGCTCCGAGAAATTTTGACAGGTACGACAGGAATGATCGCAATAATGGCCAGGTCAATAACAGACGAAATGTATTTGACAGGGGGCAGGATCGCCAGGACAATACAAGTCGCGAAGTGATAAGGCCGCAGGTTGACAACCGTCAAAACGGAAATGATCCGCAGGTTAACCGGAGAAATGTATTCGACCGGAACAATAGTGACCGTCCGAATAATAATACAAACAGGGAGTCAAGAAGAGAGAACAGGAGAGTCGCACCGGCGCCACAAGCGGGTAATGAGACTCCAAACAACCGGAGGAATGTATTTGACAGGGGACAAAACAGGCGAGCAAACGAAGAGCCAGCTGCCACGAGTCCCAGGCGGGTACAACCTCCCAATAATAGCAACCGCCGTGATGCTGATGTGCAAAGACAGGAGCGTAGCAACCGCCCAGAGCGACGTAATGTATTTGACAGAGGTAATAGCGGGTCTAACACTCCGGCACGCCAGCAAAGGGAGATAAGGCAGGAGAGCCGGCCGCAAAGACAAATTGAGCGTCAGTCGCAGCCGCAACGTAGATTTGAATCTCGAAGCAACGATAACAGGAGCCAGGGTCAAAGACCCAATGGCAATAGTGGTCGCCGCTCAGAAAGGCGTGGAGGATAATAAAGTGAGGATATCACTTTTTATAAAAAGACTACAATAACAATATTCAAATCCGGTCTGCAGGACACACTGCCGACCGGATTTTTTATTTCAAACTTTTGATGTTTGTTGTCGAATCTGTCTCTTTCCTTCATGTTTAATATCTTAGCCACTTAATCCCTGCGTATTGAAAATACTATGGACTTATCTTAAACCCCATCGGGGACTGATCATACTTTCTTTGTCGCTGGCGGGACTGGCGCAACTACTTACGCTTATTGATCCAATCATCTTTGGTAAGATCATCGATGACTATGCCACCAATCCTGGTGATAAAACCGAGAAGGAGCTGGTAAGCGGTGTTACTTTCTGGCTGCTGGTAGCAGTAGGCATTGCTCTTGCAGCACGCCTCTGTAAAACACTGCAGGATTACGTTATGCGATTGGTGGTCCAGAAGTTTGGTATGCAGATATTCAATGACGGATTGAAACAGACCCTTCGGCTTTCCTTCGAGGAATTTGAAGGGCAGCGCAGTGGTGAGACACTTTCGGTTTTGCAAAAAGTTAGGACGGATACCGAAAGATTTATCAATTCATTTATCAATATCCTTTTTTCATCGATCATCGGTATTGGATTTCTTATCTGGTATGCGATTACAAAACACTGGTTATTGATACCAGTTTTTATCATTGGCGTGGTTGTGCTGGGAGGTTTGACTGGATTGCTCAGTAAAAAGATCAAAACGCTGCAACGATCAATCAACAGGGAAACCAACCAGATGTCGGGGGCTATTACCGAGTCATTGAGAAATATTGAACTCGTGAAAAGTCTGGGGTTAACGTATCCCGAGATCCGGCGTTTGCGGGAGCAAACAAAAAAGATCTTTGATTTGGAGATGATGAAAGTGAAAAAGGTGAGAACACTTTCTTTTTTACAGAGTTCAGCGTTGACCGTACTCCGGCAGTCGATACTCTTTATTTTGTTGTGGCTGATATTCCGGGACGTACTTTCTACCGGTGAGCTGATCAGTATGCAATTCATATCCACTACCATCTTTGGACCTCTGCAGGACCTGGGTAATATTATTTTATCATACCGGGAAGCGGAAGCCTCGCTCCGAAATTTTGATAAACTAATGAAACAGCCGATCGAAACCCGGCCTGAAGAACCCGTGGAACTCGGTCTGCTGGAAACCCTGCGGTTTGATAATGTAGTGTTTCGTCATAAAACCGCTAATCACAATGCGATTGACAATATTTCTTTTACGGTAAAAAATGGGGAAACGATCGCTTTTGTCGGACCCTCGGGTTCGGGTAAATCAACACTGGTGAAGTTGCTGGTAGGTTTATACAGGCCTGTAAGCGGGTCCATCTCTTTCAATAATATCCCGGCCACTGATATCCGGTATAATGAACTCCGCCGACAGATCGGGTTTGTGACGCAGGACACTCAGTTATTTTTTGGAACGATCAGGGACAACCTCTTGTTTGTAAAATCTTCAGCTACCGATGAGGAAATGCTGGATGCACTTCATAAAGCTTCCTGCGATGGGTTGTTGGCCCGTTCGGGCCGGGGCCTTGATACTATGCTGGGAGAAAGCGGTCTTAAATTGTCGGGCGGTGAGCGGCAGCGAATCGCAATCGCCAGGGCCTTGTTAAGAAACCCGGGCCTGATGATCTTTGATGAAGCGACTTCAGCGCTCGACTCGCTTACCGAAGAAGCAATTACAGAAACGATCAAGGATATATCTACACGACATGATCCTATCGTGATCATGATCGCGCACCGGCTTTCCACCATCATGCATGCTGATGTGATTTATGTATTGGAAAAAGGGAAAATTGCGGAGGCGGGTACACATGGCGAATTGGTTGACAAGCGTGGATTATATTATGCCATGTGGCGACAGCAGATTGGGGAAAGGAGGGATGTGCAGGTTTAAAATAAAGGTTGAGGTTGAGGTTAAGATTAAGGTTAAGGTTAAGGTTAAGGTATAGTGCAATTAAGGATAATTCTGGGCATTAAATTTTCGGTTGGGTTTTAAATGATGTCAGATACTTAAAGCTTCTGATATCTGGTAACTCAATTTTTTAGAAGACAATGGGTAAAAAACATATTTTTTCGTTTTTTTACCCGGTCTCGGGTTTTCAAACCCGGTCAGACACCTAAAGCTTCTGACATCTAGTAGCCCAAATCTCGCGGAAAACCAAGGGTAAAAAACGGGATTGCAGCGTTTTTTCATCGTACTGCTTATTTACCGAACACGTATCTTTCGTCGTTTGTTCAGGAAACAGGAAAGATCTGTTGCTAAATTTATTGTGCGCCAAAGTCCAAGCTGGCTACTAATTATATACATCCAGAAAAAAAACGGCCGCTAATTTGCTTAATAAGAATATCAGCACATCATATGAAGCATTTAGTATTTCTTCTCACACTTGCATCGTTAATCGTCGCATGCAATAACTCAGTAGAGCCGGACGCGAAAAATGAAACCGCTGGCGCTGATTCCAGCATACCCTCAACGGACACTATGCCTGCAACGCAGAAAGACACCGTACCACAGAATATCCAGATCGATAGCGTTATTCATCTTTCTTTTGCACCGGGTACTCATTCGGTGAGCGTTAAGGGTCACCTGGACAAGCGGGGCGACCCCGTCATCTGCCTGTTGCCTATTGTGAGTGGTAAGGACCTGGCTGCTTCCGTGGTACCCGAAAATGAAAAGGCAACAATACGTTTTAGCCATGTTTATTTACCCGACGGTAAGTCGGACGGACCTTTCGGCCAGACATTGAAATATAAACTTCATCAAAAGGGGCTTTACAAGCTTTATATCGATGCAAATAAAATGGCAGGTGATCCTGTCAGCACTGATTTTCTCCTGACGGTAAGTGTGAAGTGATCCTATTTTTCCTTTTGTAACCGCATAATAAAACCTCCTCCCGGAGCCATTTTTATCGGAATCCTATCTGATTTGGATACCATTCGGTCCGACAATTTATAGTCGGAAGCAAAGCGGTCAGCGTTTATACCATCTTCAAGCACGGTTGCCTTATATTTTCCGCTTTCTAAGAACGGTAATTCCACCAAAAGTTCACGTGGTGTCCAATCGCACATCGCACCGATAAACCAGTCGTTTCCTTTTTTCCTGGCCGTGATGATATAGTCACCCAATATGGCATCGATCACGATGGTTGTATCCCAGACCGTGGGAATGCTGCCAAGTAGTTCCATAAATTCAGGTTCCAGCAGCCCTTGCGAAGGATTGCCGGAGAAGATCTGTATCGGGCTTTCATAAATGATAAACATGGCTGACTGGTGACAACGCGTGCCCATGGCCATCACTTTATCTCCGATCGGGCGAAAAGTTTTCGCAGTCGCATTGTCGAGTATTCCCGGTTCATAATCCATCGGACCGGATACCATACGAATAAAGGGAAGTAAGAGGTTGTGCTCGGGTGTTGCTTTTTCACTCCAGATATTGTACTCCGAACCAAGCACGCCTTCGCGTGTCATGGCATGTGGGTAAGTGCGATTGTAGCCCGCGGGTTTATAGGCACCGTGAAACATGATCATGATTTTATGTTGTGCCGCCGCTTCAGCGATCCTGTCGTAGAAATTTACCATGATCTGGTCATCACGATCCATAAAGTCGGTCATGATAAAATCAACACCCCATTTATTAAACTGCTCGAGGGCTGGCTCCAACTGGCGTTCCAAAGTCATTGCCAGTGTCCACATACTGAGACGAATATTTTTCTGTTTCGCATATGCCGCGATCTCATCCATATTGATGTCGGGATTGATCTTAAAGAGATCCTTGTAATCACTCCAGCCTGCGTCCATCATGACACGTTCAAACCCGAACCGCTCTGCAAAGTCGATATAATATTTGTAGGTCGCAGTATTGACGCCTGTTTTGAAGGGTACATTGAAAAGATTAATACCGATGATCCATTCATCGGTGCCTTTGCCTGGCTTTATCCATGAATGATCTTTCAATTTGGAAGGAGATGCCAGTCGGTACACGAGATCGTTTGCAGGTAATTCTTTATCGTTTGCAGCGATGACCATTACCCGCCAGGGGAAGCTGCGGGAACCGACAGTGGCGGCTATATAATCAGCGCGTTTTGTTACGATCGCCTGCGGAAATTCTCCTTCCGCTACAGTTTCTTCGAGGGGAAAGGGTGCAAAGCGGCCAGCCAGGCTATTATTGTTTTTACCCGTAACAAACATCCCTGGATAGTCATGCAGGTCGGATTCGGTGATGACGATTTTAGGGCCTTGCGCAGGGGCAACCAGGATGGGTGTAAAACACAGGTTGCTGTTTGTAAGGCTATCCATCGGTTTTACCTGGTAGGGTTCTTCAAAACTGGTATGAAAAATATCAGCGTTATCTCTTTTTACCACCTCCGGGAAGTAGATAGGGTGGTTATCCGGAAAGTTGTACTCAGCGATTTCATCTTTTATAATAATACTGTCTGCAAGGTGTGTCAGAAACCGATAGGCGAGACCATCGTTATACACCCTGAATACAAGACTTATGGGTTGCCTGAAACGAATGGTCAGTTCGTTATAAACATCGGG
>JAEYOL010000191.1 GCA_023411775.1 Bacteroidota bacterium
AGTATCCAGTATCCAGTATCCAGTATCCAGTAAACCGTTACATTTGCGCATTATTTTATACCGTATGCACCCGCAGCCTGCCATTTCTTTCGACAACACCGAATTTGCTTTTGAATACAAGTCTGATAAAGAGTTAAAAAAAGCCCGTTTCCTGTTTTCTTCGATGGGAATTTCCTGGTTGGTAAAGCTGGGACTAAAAGTCACTCCCTGGGCTATAAAATCAAAGCTGCCTGTAAAAGGGTTGATCAGGAATACCATTTTCACGCAGTTCGTTGGAGGGGAGACGCTGGAAGAGACTTCTGCCGTTGCAAAAAAATTGGGGGAATATAAGGTACAGGTTATCCTTGATTATGGCGTGGAAGGTGGCGATGATGGAGAGAGTGGGTTTGATCACGCAACCGAAGAATTCATTCGCGTGATCAACTATGCGGCGACGCAGCCAAATATTCCATTTATGAGCGTGAAGGTGACGGGCATTGCGCGATTTGGATTACTGGAAAAGATCGATACCGCCATGCATAATGCCGAAGGTACCCTGATGAAAAGGTACCTGAAATCGGTGGATGAACTGCCTGCAGCGGAAAAAGAAGAATGGCACCAGGTGCGACGCCGCATGATGACGATTTGTGAAACCGCCGCTGAACGCAATGTCGGCGTTTTGATTGATGCCGAAGAAACCTGGATACAGGATCCTGTAGATGCACTGACCATCCTGATGATGGACACATTCAACAAAGAAAGGGTTGTGGTTTATAATACACTGCAACTGTATCGCCACGACCGGCTGGCATTTTTAAAAGACAGTCTTGCCGCAGCCGAAGAACGAAATTTTATCCTGGGAGCCAAGCTCGTTCGTGGAGCCTATATGGAAAAGGAAAGACAACGTGCTGCCGATAATAATTATCCATCACCCATTCAGCCCGATAAGGAAAGCTGCGACCGTGACTATAATGAGGCTGTTAAGTTTTGTGTTGATCAACTTGACCGTGTCGCCCTGATCGTAGCTTCACACAATGAATATAGCAACCTGCTGACCACGCAATTACTACAACAAAAGGGATTGCCGCTCAATCATCCTCGCGTTCATTTCAGCCAACTCTATGGCATGAGCGACAATATCACATTTAACCTCGCGCACGCGGGCTGCAGCGTAAGTAAATACCTGCCCTTTGGACCTATCGGCGATGTAATACCATATCTCATGCGCCGGGCGCAGGAAAATAGTTCCGTAGAAGGACAGACGGGCCGTGAACTGGTACTGATCAGGAAGGAACTCCAAAGAAGGGCTGCGCAGAATCAGTAAAATGTCTGGTTTCATCGCCTCTTCTATTATAACATCCTCCAATGTGAATAATATTCCTTGCAACGCTCTGCGTTTTAACGTCTTTTGGTATTATTCTTGAAATGACAGGGCATCAGGATGAAGGTTATCCTGTAGCTGAACGGTTCATTTTTATATTGATGAATATCGGTAAGTGATCGGCGTCCCACCTTTACATCGCTGATTTTTATGTCCAACCCTGTTAAATCTGGTTATGTAAAATTTTTACTCAAAATTTTTTGAGAAATGTTCCTGGCCACTGGTGTTTCATTCGATTTCATGCAGTTCCTGCAGATCATTAGCTGGATTTTAATTCCCGTATTATTCCTGGCAGTCGTGTTGACGATTTTTTTTCATTACCGCCGAAAAAAACTCGAAGATCCCGTTATCGACCCCATACAGAAACTCATGGTAGGATCGCCTGAACTGGTAGGCTATACCAAAGGTGACGGCGAATTTGTTTGTTTCGATCACTCACCCCTGATCAGTGAGTATAAGAACCGGTTAACACTCTCTCATGCCCGGTTTACCGCTTTGCATCACGACTTCGAAAAGCTTGAAAGCCGATACCAGTCAATGGCAGGTTATGCCATTGCGCATTTCAAAAATAAAAATGAAAGCCTGATGAAAAGCCCGGAGAAACTACCGCGACAGCTGCAGGAAGAGATCGACAGACTGGCGGCGCAATACAGGACGGAGAAAGAAGAGATGACGGCCAAACTCGATCACTTAAATCAGGCCTTTAAAAGCCTGGAAGAGGAAAACAAACTGTTGCAGGACCAGATTGCTGTCCAGAATACTTCAGGCCAGGAAAAGGATGTGATCGTTGAGCGTTGGAAAGAGGAAAACCGGGCACTTAAGGATAAAGTCGCCGAACATCAGTATTTGCACGATATTCTGGATGAGAAAAAAACACAGATCGATTACCTGCAATATCAATTGGAGCAACGCATAATCAGGCAGCACGAACTGGCCAATGAAAAATCGCAGCTCCAGGATGAGCTGGCAGAAAGCAGGAATCAATATAAAATACTAACCCAACTTAATAATAACCTTGAGAAAGAACTGCTTCACCAGAAAGAAATGGTGGACAAACTCCAGGTAGAACTTTGTGCAAAAGAAGAGCAGATAGCTGAGCAACAGCTTCAACTCGCGGCTAAGCAGGAATTGTCACGAGCTGGGAATGGGGTTGATTGGTGATTGGGAATTGGGGATTTGGAATTAGGGCATTCACATTTTCCTCACAGCAGTGAATATTCGTATCTGGCTGCCTTGTTTCTTACTAAATTGCGGCCATGCGACAATATTTAGCGCTTCTCCAGCATATTTTGGATCACGGCACTGAAAAAACGGACCGTACTGGTACGGGTACTAAAAGCGTATTTGGATACCAGCTCCGCTTTGACCTCCAAAATGGGTTTCCACTAGTTACAACCAAGAAAGTACACCTGAAAAGTATTATTCATGAACTGTTATGGTTCCTGAAAGGTGAAACAAATATTGCTTACCTGAAAGAACATGGGGTAAAGATATGGGATGAATGGGCCGATGAGCAGGGAGAGCTTGGTCCGGTTTATGGTAAGCAATGGCGAAGCTGGGAAGGAAAAAACGGCATCGTGGTAGACCAGGTAAGCGAACTCATCAACCAAATAAAAAAGAATCCAGATAGCCGCCGGCTGATCATCAGTGCATGGAATGTAGCTGATCTCCCCGAAATGGCTTTGATGCCCTGTCATACGTTGTTCCAGTTTTACGTCGCCGACGGGAAACTCAGTTGCCAGCTCTACCAACGCAGCGCTGACGTATTCCTGGGAGTGCCTTTTAATATTGCCTCATATGCATTATTGACGATGATGATTGCCCAGGTGTGTGAACTTAAGCCGGGCGAATTTGTTCACACCTTCGGTGATGTACACATCTATAGCAACCATATGGAGCAGGTGACATTACAATTGAGTCGGGAGCCTTTTCCACTTCCCGTTATGAAGCTAAACCCGGCGGTAAATAATATCTTTGATTTTAAGTTCGAAGATTTTACATTGGAGCATTACCAGTCACACCCGGCCATTAAAGCTCCCGTGGCAGTATAATTTGAGATTATAATTCATCGCCCATGATCATCACGCTTGTTGTGGCAGCCGCAAGGAATAACGCTATTGGCAAAGACAATAAACTGCTTTGGCATTTGCCCAATGACATGAGGTATTTTAAGAATGTGACTTGGGGATTCCCAGTTGTGATGGGAAGAAAAACATTTGAAGCCCTTGGCAAACCATTGACCGGCAGGAAAAATATTGTGCTTACCAGGCAGCCTGATTGGAAAGCCGATGGGGTAGTGGCGGTAAAAAGTTTTGATGATGCCCTGCTTCTCGCCAATGAAATGGGCGTCAAAGAATTGATGGTGATCGGTGGTGGAGAGATCTATAATGCTTTAATCGACAAAGCCCGCCGTATACATTTGACCCGGGTAAATGCAGATCTAGAAGGCGATACTTTTTTTCCTGAGATCGATCCGAAAAAATGGAAGCTGGTCAGCCAGAAAAATTACGAAGCCGATGCCAAACATGCCTATAACTACTCATTCCAGGTATGGGAGAGATAATTACATTGGCCAAGGGCCGCAATCCCTGAAACATGTATTCCAAATTCCAGCTAGCGCTTAAATACCTTTCTTATTACGTTTCCGCAGCCAACAGTCGGGGCCATGGCATGCATTCTCCCTTTGTGTTCGAACTGATCACCCGCGTGATGAATGATAGAAACAAGTATCCGGCCTACGAAAAAGTAGAACGATTGCGGGAATACCTGTTAAGCGATAAAACCATAATTGAAATGCAGGATTTCGGTGCAGGTTCCTCCCTGACAAAAAGCAACCGCAGAACTGTGTCCTCGATCGCGAAAAATGCAGCAAAGCCGGCAAAGTTTGGACAGTTATTATATCGGGTTGTTCAATATTATAAACCAAAAACCATCCTCGAACTCGGCACTTCACTTGGCATTACCAGTGCATACCTGGCCATGGCTAATCCTGCAGCTGTCGTCACAACACTGGAAGGTGCTGATGCGGCTGCGTCGCTTGCCCGTCAGAATTTTAATGGACTTGCTTTAAACAACATTCATATTCGGCAAGGTAATTTTGATGTAAGCCTGCCATTGGTTCTTGACGAGATAAAAGCGATTGATTTTTGTTTTATAGATGGCAATCACCGCCAGGAACCCACTGAACGCTATTTTCAGCAGATTTTACCCTATATCAATAATGATACAATACTTGTTTTTGATGATATCCATTGGAGCAGGGATATGGAACAGGCATGGGGAACTATCCGTAGCAATAAGACGGTGAGATGTACGATCGACCTGTTTTTTATTGGCATCGTACTTTTCCGAAATGAGTTTAAGGAAAAGCAGCATTTCGCGATCAGGTACTAATCTGCAGAAAAATATACCTGGATATACTTCGAAGATCCGCGGACCAGGCAGGCTGTTCCTTTTAAAATTTTATATCTTCGGTCTGAATCGATTACTATATTCGTGTAATAAACTGTACTGCCTACATGACCATCGGCTTGCTCAAAGAACCAGCTCCTGAATCCCGTGTATCGCTATTGGCTGAAGCCGTAGCCACGCTCACTAAAAAAGGTATTACAGTCTTGGTAGAAAAGGGTGCTGGTGAAAAAGCGTTTTGCATCGATACTGAGTATGAAAAAGCAGGCGCATCCACCCGTGATGCGCACGATGTTGTTTCAATGTCGGATATTATCCTGGCTATACATCAGCCAAATGCCATTCTCCAGGTGCCTTCATCCAAGATACTTGTAGGTGTTTACCAACCACTCTACAATGTTGGCATGATGAGTGACTGGGCATCTAAAGGGCTTACTACTTTTTCACTGGATATGCTTCCACGCACCACGCGTGCACAGGCGATGGATGTGTTGAGTTCCCAGGCCAATATTGCAGGTTATAAAGCGGTCTTGCTGGCTGCCAACCTGTATGGCAGGTATTTCCCGATGTTTATGACAGCGGCCGGTAGTATTGCTCCAGCCAAAGTATTGATACTGGGTGCAGGCGTTGCCGGTTTACAGGCTATTGCGACGGCAAGGCGACTTGGCGCCGTGGTAGAAGTATTTGATACCCGGCCCGCGGTGAAGGAAGAAGTGATGAGCCTTGGCGCGAAATTTATTGAAGTGGAAGGCGCTGCCGATGCCAGTACAGCGGGTGGTTATGCCGTGGAGCAAACTGAAGAATACAAACAAAAACAACAACAGCGTATCGCAGACAGTATTGCCAAAGCAGATATCGTGATCACCACAGCCCAGATCCCTGGAAAAAAAGCACCGATCCTGATCACTGAACAAATGCTTGATACTATGCGTAACGGCTCAGTGGTCATTGACCTCGCTGCAGCAACAGGAGGTAATACACCATTTACCAAAAATGATGAAACCGTAGTGTACAAAGGCGTAAATATTGTGGGTAATTCTAATTTGCAGTCCACCATGCCTTCGGATGCAAGTAAACTTTACGGGAAGAACATCCTTAACTTTTTAAACCTGATCATTAGCAGCGATAGTAATGTAAATCTTAACTGGGATGATGAACTGGTGAAGGGAAGTTGTATTACGCATGGCGGAGAAGTGGTGAATGAGAGGGTGCGGAATTTGAAAATTTGAAAATGGGAAGTTGGATAGTTAAAATTTAAATCTATGGATTCTTTATTGAACTGGATTAGCAACAATGAGCAGATCATCTACATCGTGATACTGATGATCTTTGTAGGTATAGAAGTGATTGGCAGGGTGCCAAGTGTTTTACATACACCCCTGATGAGTGGCGCCAATGCAATACACGGGGTGGTGATCATCGGCGCAATTATCGTGATGGGTAAAGCTGAGAGCGATAATTACCTGGCACTGGTGCTGGGGTTTCTCGCGGTGATCGTGGGTACGCTCAATGTAGTGGGAGGTTTTGTGGTGACTGACAGGATGCTGGAAATGTTTAAAAAGAAAAAACCCGGTCAAACACCTCGGGGGAAATAGGATAATAAGTACAGTGAAAAGATGAATAATCGTAAAATTTAAAATCATCTGCTGTACGGAATTCCCGGTTGAAAACTAATCCGACAGGAGTTTTTTAAGGAATGCATTTATGGAATTAAACATACTTACGCTTTGTTATATCGTTGGCTCGGTCACTTTTATTATCGGACTGAAAATGCTTTCCAACCCCGCTACTGCCAGGAACGGGAACCTGTTGGCAGCGTCCGGGATGTCTATTGCGATACTCGGCACTATCTTTTTATATGAAGAGAATGGTCAAAAACTAGGCAACTATGCCTGGATATTCGGCGGTATCGCTATTGGTTCGGTTATCGGTACTTTGGCAGCGAAGAAAGTTAAGATGACGGCGATGCCCGAGATGGTGAGCATGTTCAATGGTATGGGTGGTGCCTGTGCAGCTTTGATCTCGATTGTTGAATTCAATCATTTGCTTCATGGACTCACGGATATGGGTATTGGCGCAGCCCTTGTGGATCGCGATGCTTTGCGTGGTACTATATTGATTATCCTCGCAGGATTGATCATTGGTTCCGTTTCTTTCGCAGGAAGTATGATCGCCTGGGGCAAATTGAACGGGAAAGTAAAAGACTTTGCTTTCGCAGGGCAACATATACTTAATATCCTGTTGTTGTTGATAATACTTAGTCTCGCCATTTACCTGGTTGGCTGGTTACCCGCAGGGGCCATGTTGATTTTTTATGCGATCCTTGCGCTTTCACTGTTGTATGGCATCTTTTTCGTGTTGCCGATTGGTGGCGCGGATATGCCTGTTGTTATTTCCCTTCTGAATTCATTCACCGGCGTTGCCGCCGCAATGGGTGGATTCCTATATGACAACAAAGTCATGCTTACCGGTGGCATCCTGGTTGGGGCAGCGGGAACCTTGCTGACGATCCTGATGTGCAAGGCCATGAACCGTTCACTTATGAATGTATTGATCGGCTCATTTGGAGGCAATACTGGCGCTGCCGCAGGTAGTGGCGGATCACAGGGGGCTTATAAAGAAATTAATCTAAGCGATACAGCCGTTGTGATGAGTTATGCGAGTAAGGTAATGATCGTTCCTGGTTACGGCCTCGCGGTTGCACAAGCCCAACACGCCTGCCACGAACTGGAAAAGATCCTGGAAGAAAAAGGCGTAACGGTGAAATATGCCATACATCCGGTAGCGGGCCGTATGCCCGGTCACATGAATGTATTGCTCGCCGAAGCCGATGTGCCATATGAAAAATTGTTGGAGATGGAACAGGCTAATGAAGAATTCTCTACCACCGATGTGGTTTTGGTATTGGGAGCTAACGATGTGGTAAATCCCGCCGCAAAAAAAGACCCGGCATCCCCGATTTATGGCATGCCCATACTGGATGTGGAGCTGGCCAAACTTTGTATTGTTAATAAGCGAAGCATGAAGCCTGGTTATGCCGGGATCGAGAACGATTTGTTTTTCCAGCCAAAAACATCCATGTTGTTTGGTGACGCGAAAAAAGTATTACAGGACCTGATTACAGAAATTAAAAGTTTATAAAATGCATGGGTAAATTCACCCGGGCGAGAAAATTCCGTGAAATCCATTTCACATCTAACAGCTTCCCTTTTGGGCACACCCGGCTTCGATAAGGAGGCTTTTGAAAACGTGCATAGATCCGGTGAGCAGGTCACTTCCATTCGTATCAATCCCTCTAAGTTACTAAAGCCTGAAGACGCTGCCAGTTTGCGTGACATCATTGACACAGGGATACCCTGGACAAAATACGGTTACTATTTGCAATCAAGACCGTCGTTTACTTTCGATCCTTATTTCCATGCGGGGTGTTATTATGTACAGGAGGCGAGTTCAATGTTCCTTGAACAAGCGCTACAACAAACAGTTGATCTTTCAAAGCCGTTGCGGATACTTGATCTTTCAGCCGCACCTGGTGGAAAGTCTACCCATATTCAATCGCTTGTTTCTGCAGACAGCCTTGTAGTTTGCAATGAAGTTATCCGTAGTCGCGTCAATGTATAGAAAGATAACATTATTAAGTGGGGTAGTAGCAATGTTA
Source organism: Bacteroidota bacterium (assembly GCA_023411775.1). Classification (GTDB taxonomy): domain Bacteria; phylum Bacteroidota; class Bacteroidia; order Chitinophagales; family Chitinophagaceae; genus Terrimonas_B. Next base: position 8,427 of record JAEYOL010000191.1, read on the forward strand.
TGATTACCAGTAACGATCCCCGGGATTTCGCCCGTCTTGAAAATTTTTTTGATGTGATCGTGGTAGACGCGCCCTGTAGTGGCAGCGGGCTTTTTCGTCGCGACGAAGAAGCCGTGAAGGAATGGAGCGAGAATAATGTACAGCTATGTTCGCAACGGCAACAAAGGATACTGGCCGATGTATGGTCTTCATTAAAAAAGGACGGGATATTGATCTATTCGACCTGCTCGTATTCAAAGGAGGAAGATGAAGAGATTTTAGAATGGATGCAGTCCCAGTTTTTAACAACAGGTTTGCGTTTGGATATTCCAGCGGGATGGAATATTGTTGAAACAACCGCCGGGGAGCATTTTGGCTATCGTTTCTGGCCTTACCACGTTAGGGGAGAAGGGTTTTTTCTTTCCTGTTTACGCAAATTGGATGGAGAAAGCAGGCTGGAGCCTAAGCTGCGTAATCGGCCTGATACTGCTTCGAAAAACGAAAAGGGAATGTTGAGTAAATGGGTGAATATAGATGCCTTTGATTTTATAAAAAACAACAACACTGTATATGCCTGGCCTGTGCAGTTAGTCAATGATTTTGGGTTTTTGTTGAGTAAGCTTCGGGTTGTTTATTCGGGTACGATTATTGGGGGAATCATGCGTGATAAACTGGTGCCCGATCATGCCCTGGCCATGAGCAGGATGGTGCTACCGATGGTGCCTTCGGTAAACCTGGGTCTGAATGAATCAATTGATTATCTGCAGCGAAAAGATCTGCAACTTGAAACCAGCCAGACAGGATGGCACCTGGTAAAATACGATGGACATTCACTAGGGTGGATCAACGTTTTACCCAATCGTATAAATAATTATTATCCTAAGGAACTACGGATTTTAAAGGATGTTAACAATAGCAACAACTAAAAAATCCACATATTTGCAAATAGATCCAATACCGCGAGTGAGCCAGGGTTGGGATGAATTATCGGATACCCCGGCATTGCCATCAATGAAATCAATAAGCTCATGAAAAGATTTGTTTTTTTATCCGTTGTATTCAGTGTCATTTCGTTTTGTGTTCAGGCACAAGTGAATGACCTGGTGATAAAAAAAGGTAACCAGGGTTTGTACCTGGATCATAAAGTGGCTCCCAGGGAAGGTCTGTATGCCATCGGTCGACTCTACAATGTGAATCCCAAGTTTATCGCGCTTTACAACAATGTTTCACTGGATGCAGGCCTTGCTATCGGTCAGGTATTACACATACCGCTTACTGATACAAATTTCAGCCAGGGCTCTTATGCCGGAACACCGGTTTATTATATAGCAGGTTCAGGTGATAACCTGTCGCGGATCAGCAATATGAGCAACAATGTGACCTTGCAGAAATTGCGTGACTGGAACGGGCTCCAGAATGATAATATTGCCGCGGGAACTAAACTGATCGTTGGGTTCCTGAACTCAAAGGAAATGGCAGCTCTGGCCATCAACAATTCCGTCAGGAAGCAAACGTCCCCGACGGAAAACCTTAATCAGACTACCCGGGATCCATCAATAGACAATGCAGTTGATAATACTGATCCTGCCAAATCGGATGAAAGCCTTACCGCTGAAAATGCCGTGACACAGGAGAAAAAAACCGACACCCGGGAGGTACCTGCCAAAATAGAACCTGTAGCAGCCGTTTCCAAGGAAATGCCTTCAGGGCAGAGCCCAGCAGAGCAGGGGTATTTCAAGACTTCCTTTGATATGCAGGTAAAGCGAACACCCGCAACGAAAAACGCAACAGTAACATCCGCCATCTTTAAAACGAACAGCGGCTGGCAGGACGGAAAGTATTACATGCTGATCGATAATGTGCAAACAGGCACTATAGTAAAACTCGTCAACCCCGACAATAATAAAGCTGTTTTTGCCAAAGTACTTGGTGAAATGAAAGGTATCAGGCAGAATGAAGGACTCGATATACGCATCAGCAATGCTGCCGCCGCCGCCCTGGGAGTTGCAGATACCGAAAAATTTATTTTGAAAATCAACTATTGATTCCGACCTACCTACTAACTACTAACTACGATCTACGAACTTCTAACTACGAACTACTATCTCCATCCTCTAGGATCCTCTTACATCTGCAGGTCAGACGAGGACGTCAGACCTTGCCAGAGCTTCCGGCTCCACTACAAACTACTAACTGCGAACTACTATCTCCAGCCTCCCGGCTCCTCTTACATCTGAAGGTCAGACGAGGACGCCAGACCTTGCCAGAGCTTCCGGCGCCACTACAAACTACTAACTACGAACTACTATCTCCATCCTCCCGGCTCCTCTTACATCTGCAGGTCAGACGGGGACGTCAGACCTTGCCAGAGCTTCCGGCGCCACTACAAACTACAAACTACTAACTACGAACTACTATCACCATCCTCTCTTACATCTGCAGGTCAGACGAGGACGCCAGACCTTGCCAGAGCTTCCGGCTCCACTACAAACTACTAACTACGAACTACGAACCACGAACTACTAACTACTAACTACTACCTACGAACCCTCCCGACTGCCTACTCAAAACCTATATCCCCGGAGAAAATCCTCAATATTCATTTTTTTATTTCCTTCCAGTTGTAACTCCTTTGCAAGGATATATCCATCCGCACATGCAAATTTCAGAAAAGATTTGCCATCTGTTTCATGCATTCCCGGGGCGATGGAAATTGGCGTGAATTCCTTCTCACTCCGGAAGATCTTGAGCGTTTTGCCATTTAAATCCGTGAATGCGCCAGGGGAGGGTGATAGCC
>JAEYOL010000326.1 GCA_023411775.1 Bacteroidota bacterium
TCAGCATTTCTTTGATCACGTATTTTTTTACCTCGGGTCTTTGGAGCCTGGCTTTTATAGAATCCTGCCCGTCGGCCAGGATCTCATCGGGTATCAATGTACTGATGGATGTGCTACTGGCAGTATACGGATATTGATCGATCGTGACATCAATGCCCTCTTCCCTTGCTTTTTTTACCATGCCCAGCGTTTCTTTACTTCTTCCCCAGTTTTGCTGGCCACTGAGCTTGAAATGTGAGATTTCGACCGGGATCTTTGCTTCACGACCGATGGTCAACGCTTCTTCAATCGCTTCGGCAACTTTATCACCTTCATTTCGCATGTGAGAAACATAAACGCCATTGTATTTCGCCGCCTGTTTGGCTAACGCAATAATCTCCGGCGTTTTGGTATAAGTACCCGGGATATAGATCAACCCGGTCGACATACCAACCGCGCCATCTTTCATGGCTTTGTCCACAAGAGCTTCCATCTCCTGCTGTTCTTCGGTGGTGGCGTCGCGGTTGGCGCGGCCCATTACTGCTTTGAGTACATCATTATGACCGATCAGGCTTGCTACATTAATGGAAAGTTTGATAGAATCAATGGTATTGAGATATTTTCCTATATCGACATTGGACTGGCCACAGTTACCGGTAATGCAGGTAGTGACTCCATCATAAATAAAGCTCTGCGCCATTGGGTCGCGTGCTTCATCGTCTTAAAAATGAGTATGCACATCAATAAATCCCGGCGACACGATCATATTGGAAGCATCAATGGTTTTAGTCGCGGAACAATTCAATTGCCGCCCGATAGCTACGATCCGGCCATTCTTTACAGCTAGGTCACCATAATACCAGTTGTTACCCGTACCATCAATGATCCGGCCATTACGGATCAGGAGATCACAGATGGGTTGTTGCGAAAAAACAGTAACAGGAATTAAAAGCAGCAGGAGTATCTTTTTCATTCCCGCAATTTAAGAAAAAGGGGAATCCTTATTTTATTCCCTTGGTGACTGGTCTTAATAAAAAGAAGTTGCCCTAAATCATAGTTACAAATACAGCCCGCATAAAACTGCATTTTATCCGTGTAATCCGTGAAATCTGTGGTTTTACAGGGAAGCCTGCATCTTCCCGGAGTTTTGTTTTCCTTCCAATGCGAGACGCCTGTTTGGTGCCAGCTCGAGTGATCTTTCAAATTGCAACAAAGCTTCCGCAGGACGATTCACCGACAAGAGCCAGTCGCCATACAATTCGAAAGAAGGTATGGCTACCTGCGGGGGGCCGTAGGCATAGCTTGTTTTGTTTTCGATATCTGTGGCAAGCTTAAAATATTTTTCTGCTTCGTTATTATTATTTGAAAGCAGTGCCAGCATGGCCCTTAGTTCCAGTTCCATGATCTCAGTTTTTTCAAGATCCCCCTGTGTGGCAATGCTGCGATTGATATTGCCACAAACCCTGATGCCTTTATCACTGATTTTTTGCTGCTCCACCAGCCTTTCTCCAGCCATTTTGGTGATGATGCGGTTCAATTCCCCGACGTCTTTCATGTGATAAGCCCGCATGCCAGTGATGAAATAATCCTTGGCACGTGTCATAATGTTCAAATCGTTGTTTTGAAAACTTATGGCGGCTATGGGTGATAGGTAATCTCTGGTTTCGGCAAGGTAGGTCGAGCGCAGCAGGATCATGTGCGCCCTCGCCAAAGGACTCGGAAGTTCTGAGCAATATTGGTGCATACTATCCACCATACTCCTTGCCTTCTCGCGATTCCCATTTTGGAGTTCGCCGTATTGCAACCAGTGCCACGAGTGATATCCCAGCGCGTTATTATTTAATTGTTTTCTTGCTTTTCTTTCTCTTTCCGCGTTCCAGGAAACGATATTGCTACTGACAACTTTATCCCACATGCCCAAAGCCAGGTAAATATGTGTTGGCATATGCAGGGCATGACCAGCATCAGGCGCCACAACGGCGTATTTGTCGGCTGCTGCCAGGGCCCGCGCCGCATGGTCGGGATCATCAAAAGCATGGATCAGGTAATGCAGTGCGCCCGGATGTTTTGGATTTCTTTCCAGCACTTCTTTGGCGATTTCAGCGGCCTGTTCCAGCACCGGTGTCTGCCGGCCGGTGAGCCCCCAGCCGATAAGTGATAAACTATAAAAAGATGCTATTTCATTATTGCCGGGATATTTATTGTATAATGTATTCATGTAGGCTGCATAACTGCTATCTCTTTCGGATTTGTTTCCCTTGCCGTAAAGGATGTTGACGCCCATGATAAGATCTTTCTCCAGTTCTGTTTTGGCCAGGGAACTTCTATCTGCAGGCTCCTGTGCCAGTTCATTCAGGATCCGGTTACCCTGGTCATAGTCCTGCTCTCTCCAGAGTGTATGGTTATTAGTCATTGCTTCGCCCCAGTAAGCCATCACAAAACCGGGATCGATCTTTCTTGCCTGCTGGAATTCCTCCGCGGCGTCTTCATATTCAAAACTGTGTAGATATAGCAAGCCCTTTTTAAAGTAAGGCTGTGCTTCGGCCTTACCGGTTGCGGTAAAACTGATATCGCCTAATTGTGTTTTTGAAGATTTATTGTTGGTGGAACAGCTGAATAGTAGAAACAGGATAGCGGTTATACTTACTGTAGTGAGGCGGACAGGTTGCATAACTCAAGGTTTTAAGTCTTTCAAGTTACGATATTTCGCACAAAGAGGTAAACTGCCTGCCTCGCGGGTGTATTTCAAATTTTCGTTTTAACTGGTGGTGAGCTTTGTCATAACAGGAGTGTAAAACCTTATTACCTTGGTAACATAAAAGCTATAGAGTAAACAACCTTATTACCTTATTTTTCAGTGTATAAGGGAATAAGTTGGTGTTATTGAAAATGATTTTTTATTGAGATAATAAGGTTGATCGGTGGTTCCTGTTATTATAGAATAAATTGTTTTAAGTGAAAATTTGAAATGCACCCTGCCAAAAAGAACATGCGAAACTGGCTTATCATGCTTCAAGTGGCGGCGAGCTTGTTTTATTAACAGCAAAAAACTTCTGGAACAGGTAGATCCCAACCCCTATCAGCATACAAACGAGTACGTCCCATGCTTCACTGAGCTTGAGGGCCGACAATAACCAGATGGCCAGGGCAATGCCGATTCCCGCGAACCAGTATCCAAAGCGTAGCCTGAAATAATTTTCGGTGCCTTTGTCTTTTAATCTTAGCCGTATCATCGACAGGCATACCATGAGGTAAACCAGTACACGTATAATAGAACCAATGGTAAGGGCGGCGAAAAATGACCAGACCAGGGATACAATTGTTGTTACGCCGATAAACAAAAGCAGGGACCATGTAGGTGTAAGGTGTACGGGGTTGACATAGGAAAACAATTTCGGAAACTGTTTTTCACTGCTCAGGGCAAAAGGTAAACGAGATCCACCGAGGACAATAGCATTTAAAGTGCCGGAGATCGATACCAGGGCGCCAATGGCGATGATGATACCACCGGTATTTCCCATAAAACCCGTAGCTGCTTCAGCCAATGGTTTTTCGGAGCTGGCCAGTGATGGGAGTGTACCAATAGATACGAGTTGAATAAGACAATAGAATATCGTGACAATTATGGCTGCCGTAATCAATGCAAAAGGAAGATTTTTACGAGGCTCCCTGATCTCACCTGAATTGATAAGCACAGATTCGAATCCACCAAAAGCGAAAACCAAAAGCAACACTGATGTAGAAAAAGAAGAAAAAGATGGTAAACCGGTAGAGACAAGCAGGTCTGGCTGAAGATTGAAAAGGCCAATAATTATGAATGCCGTTAGCGGAAGCAATTTTGCAATGGTCAGTATATTATTTACCCGTGTTGAATTTTTTACGCCGATATGATTGATATAGGCAATAATCGAAGTAAGCAACAGTATACAAAGTGCTCTTGGAATTTTTTCGCTAAATAGCGGGTTAAAAAAAGACAGGTAGATCACCAGCAGGTTGATCAAGGTAGCGTAATTAAAAATACGACTCAGCAATAGCAGCCAGCCGGTCATGAAGGCGGGGAATTTGCCCAAGCCTTTTAAGGCATAGAGATAAGGTCCGCCGGTTTTATCGAAACGCGAACTCACTTCCGCAAAACAAAGAATGAAAACAAGCACCACTATTGCACATACCGCAAAGGCCAGCAGGCTATAAACACCGGATAGTCCAAATATCTTTGAAGGCAGGCCAAAAATCCCCGCACCAATAATGCTGTTGATCACCAGTAAGACGAGATCCCATTTAGTTATACTTCGGTTGAGCATCATTGGTTAGTATTATTCTCCCGCTTCCATTTTTGCCTAATGGTATAAGTTATTGTTGTTAATGATGTAATTTGCTAATTACAAACTACTGATACCCTCAGTCTTCCCTGCTTCCTTTCTCACCTACAAACCAATGTTCTTTGTTTTTGAAAAGCACGTTGAATGTAGTCAGCGAGCCATAGCATCGCGTAATATATTGCTGAAGATTTACTTTCTCTTCGTCAGCCAGTTTTTTGTTGCTGTTAATATTTTGTTCGAGTACACGCAGCCTGTCGCGTAGCATCACGATTTTATGGAAAAAATCTTCTATGGGAATCTCTTTTGGCTTCAGGCTTTTATCTGCTGGCTGCAGTAGTAATATGCCTTTGATCCATTTATCACCTAGGGGAACGTTTTCGGTAACTCCGCCCCAGAGGCGCAGAATTCTGAGCAGCGAACGTTCCAGGTCCGAATTGGTTTCGATTTCTTCGGTTACATTTTCAGGAATGATCTCTTCCAGTTTGGGATCAGTTTTCTCGATCTCCTTGATCCCATGGTTGATAAAGGAAATAAAGTAGGTGGCATATCGAATTCCGACTATCACACCGGGCCCGAACTGGGTGTGTTGCAGCCTTGTGCCAATACCGAGGGTGGTTGGTTCCATATTAAAAAAAATTTCGTAGGCTAAATGTAGAAAAACTTGCTCAGTAATTTAAGCCTCAAAAGCTCATTTACAAATATGTGTTTTAAAGTCTGTAATAAAGATGTCAAACTAATCTAAAAGAAATCGATTGTAGCCAGTGCGGCATGATATTTATACCAATTAGTGGTGTTCACGATTTCTAAACTTTAAAATATCAGTTATGCAAAGAAAAGGATTGGGTCTGCTTTTAGCAGCCGCAGCAGCTTATGGAGCTTATCGTTATTCAAGGATGAAACCTGAACAAAGAAATGAACTCAGGCAAAGAGGTAAAGATTTTGTTGACAAAAATCTGGGTGAGATGAAAAATATGTTCGGGAAAAAGACATCAGTTGCCAATGGCAAAGGATAGTTATTTCGTCCCGGTTGAAAAGGGTCGCTCGCCGAGCGACCCTTTTCTATTTTACTTATTACTGAAAGAATATTAAAAAATAGACTATTTATTAAGACTACTAACTAAGAACTATGAACTACTAACTACTGACTACTAACTCCCGACTATAGACTCTATTCAAACTCTTCTTCCCTCCAAATCAAATCCGGCGGCAGTCCCTTCTGGAACCGTTCAAAAGAATCCTTGATGTATTTCTGGAAATCATAGTCATTGCTGATCACCGCGAAAAAATAAGGTGGACGGTAGACCAGCATAAAACTATCGAGCTCATTACCGGTAAGTGAAGTAAGCCGGCGCACGAGTGCTTTGTTAAATCGGTGATCGACATATTTTTCCTGTTCCTGCAACACCAGTCTTTCCTGGAAAGAACGCATATTCCGGTTTCGCCGGAATCGAAACGCATTGATGATCTCATTAACATCAAACCCGGCGCCTGCGCCATATTGTGGCGTCACGACACTTAGCCCTGGTTTTTTATAGTTAAAGATCTTCTCATAGTCGGCACGGTTCTGCAGGGAGTCCTGCCGGTAATTGCGCGGCCTCACTCTTACTTCACCAATGACCGGCACATTCACCTGTAGTGAAATATCGAAACTTAAGGGTGTGGCGATCTTGAGTACAGGAAACTTCACCGTAGGTTTATTAAGATAGCTAAACCAGATCGAATCTTTTTCGGCCACCTCGATCTCATACTCACCATATATATTGGTCATCGTACCCTTACCAGAGGATGACAAAACACTAACAAATCCAACGGGATATGTTCGGGTGCTGTCGTATACCGTTCCACGGATCTTATATTGGGCGCTGGCGGTTCCGGGTTTGAAAAAGAAAAAAAGAAAGCCAATCAGTAATATTTGTAGAAATCTGCGTCCCAAAAGCATTAATTAATCCGGCAAGTAACGAAACAAAGTGCAAATTCAATGGTAAAATAGTCGGTAGTCTGTAGTCATTAGTCTGGAGTCAACAACACACTCACGACTGCCGACTGCCGACTACTTAAGTGCCTGGTAGACTAGTACTTTAAACTTATCATGAATTTCACCCTGGCTTTGGGGGAACTCGTTTAGGAAGAGCTGGGCCACAATTTTTTCCTTAGGATCTATCCAATAGGTTGAACTAAACATACCGCCCCAGGAAAAAGATCCTGGTGATACGGGTGAATTTGCGATGCTTTTTTCCGTTGCAATACTAAAGCCCAGGCCCATTTTGGAATCGGAGGACCAGTTGGTCTTGTCGTACTGGCTTACGGTCATCATGTTGACTGTAGCGCGACCCAGTATTCTTTTCCCATTATATTCACCACCATTGAGCAGCATTTGCATAAAGATGGCATAGTCAAGCGCTGTGGATGAGAGGCCGCCACCGCCGGAATAATAGGTTCCTTCTGTTGCGGGATAATTAGTATCAAAATCACCATTTACATCCAGGTGGCCCGCAGCCTTGATCACTTTTTTTGCAGAATCTTCTGTATACAATGTAGCGAGACGATTATATTTTTCTTTGGGCAGGTAGAAATAAGTGTCTTTCATGCCCAGTGGTTCAAAAATTCTTTTGCGGAAAAATTCATCAAGGCTCATGCCGCTTACCACTTCCACCAGGTAACCGAGCAGATCAGTGTTCAGGCCGTATGTCCATTTTTCACCGGGCTGGTGAAACAGCGGCAGCGAACCCAGCTTTTTCATTTTGTCGGCCAGTAATATTTTACCAACGCCGATACCACCCACTATACCGTTTTTAGCGTAGATCGCCGTTGCTTCCTTACTGCCGATTTGCGCATAGCCGATCCCGGAAGTATGTGTAAGCAGGTCGTGGATCGTTATTTCGCGTTTTGCCGGCACGGTTGTATAGGTCGAATCCGCATCATTGAATTTGTCGAGCACCTGCGGCTTGCTGAATTCAGGGATATATCGCGAGATCGGGTCCTTTA